>JAUUYI010000082.1 GCA_030590525.1 Sedimenticola sp.
CACCGAGAGCCCCTGCTGCCCCGCCGCCAGATTGCGCCGGTAGAAGGCATTGGACTCCTCGGCAGTGGAGAAACCGGCATACTGGCGTACGGTCCAGGGGTGATTGGTGTACATGGTGGCCCGCGGACCACGCACGAACGGCGGAAAACCGGGCAGGCTGGCGCCGTGATTCAGGCCATCGAGATCCGCTGCCGTATAGAGCGGCTTTATCCCGATCCCTTCCGGGGTCTCCCAGGAGAGCTCATCCAGCGGGCGCCCCCGCAACTCTTTCTCCGCCAGCGCCCGCCACTCATCCAGGGTCGGCGGGGGAAATTCGGGCTTTTCAGTCATCTATCGATTCCTTAAAGGCAGGACCTTGGTCCTTGGTCCTTGGTCCTTGGTCCTTGGTCCTTGGTCCTGCTTTTATCCTAGGTCCTGTTTGTTACCATATCCAATCCGCCCCAGAGCCTCGCTTATCTCATCCAGGATGACCGGGTCATCGATGGTGGCTGGAACCCGGTACTCCGTCCCGTCGGCTATGTTCTTCATGGTTCCTCGAAGAATCTTACCCGAGCGGGTCTTTGGCAGACGTTCCACCACGGTTACTTTCTTGAACGAGGCGACCGGGCCGATCTTCTCACGGACCAGGGCAACCAGCTCATTCAGCAATTCATCCCGGTTTCGATCCACCCCTGCCTTGAGCACTACCAAACCCACCGGCAACTCACCCTTGAGCTGATCCGCTGCACCGATCACCGCACATTCGGCCACATCCGGGTGGGCGGAGAGTATCTCCTCCATCCCCCCGGTGGAGAGGCGGTGACCGGCAACATTGATGATGTCGTCGATTCGGCTCATGATCCAGAGATACCCCTTGTCATCCTTGAAACCGGCATCGCCAGTGAGGTAGTAGCCCTCCTTGGCACTCAGGTAGGACTCTACGAAGCGCCGATCGTTCTGCCACAGGGTGGGCAGGCAGCCTGGAGGCATCGGCAGTTTGATCATGATGCGTCCAATATCCGAGGGCGCCACCTGGTTGCCATCGTCATCCAGCACCTGCACATCGTAGCCGGGTACCGAAACGGTTGGGGAGCCCGGATTGACCGGCAGCTGTTCGATACCAAGACAGTTGGCGGCGATGGCCCAGCCGGTCTCGGTCTGCCACCAGTGGTCGATCACCGGCACCTTGAGCTGGCTCTCCGCCCATCCCAGTGTGTCCGGGTCACAGCGCTCACCTGCCAGAAACAGGGCTTCGAACCGGGCAAGATCGTACTGATGCAGAAAAATGCCATCCGGGTCTTCCCGCTTGATGGCGCGGAAGGCGGTGGGAGCAGTGAACATCACCCGCACCCGGTGTTCGGCGATCACCCGCCAGAAAGCCCCCGGGTCAGGCGTACCCACCGGCTTGCCCTCAAACAGAACGGTGGTACAACCGTGCAGCAGGGGCCCGTACACTATGTAGGAGTGGCCCACCACCCAGCCTACGTCAGATGCGGCCCAATAGACGTCACCCGGATCCACGTTATAGATGTTCTTCATACTCCACTTCAGGGCCACCGCATGCCCACCATTGTCTCTCACCACCCCCTTGGGTTCGCCAGTGGTGCCCGAGGTATAGAGAATATAGAGTAGATCGGTGGCGGCCACCGGAACACACGCTGCCGGTTCCACATCTGCGATGGCCTGCTCCCAGTCCAGATCGCGCCCCGGCTGTAACACAGCCCGGGCCTGAGGGCGCTGGACGATAATCGTCTTGTCCGGCTTGTGGCTGGAAAACTCGATCGCCTGATCCAGCAGCGGCTTATACTCGATCACTCGGGAGACCTCGATACCGCAGGAAGCCGAGACGATAACCTTAGGCTTGGCATCGTCGATGCGGGTGGCCAGCTCCTTTGCCGCAAAGCCCCCGAACACCACCGAGTGGATAGCACCGATACGGGCGCAGGCCAGCATGGCGATCACCGCCTCCGGGATCATCGGCATGTAGACGATCACCCGATCACCCTTGCCCACTCCCTGGGCAACGAGGGCGCCGGCGAATCGGGCCACTGCGTCTCGCAGTTCCAGATAACTGTAGCTGCGCCGGGTATCGGTTACCGGACTGTCATAGATCAATGCCGCCTGTTCCGCCCGCCCATTCTCCACATGCCGATCGAGGGCGTTGTAACAGGTATTCAATTCACCCCCGGCAAACCAGTGATAAAAAGGCTTGTTACTGGCATCCAGCACCCGATCCCAGGGCCTGTACCAATCTATCCCCTCCGCGGCTTCGGCCCAGAAGCCTTCGGGATCCTCCATCGAACGTGCATAGGTTTCTTTATAATTCATCTTTTTTATTTCCCATGTTATCCCGAATCTTTCACAAATTGTGCTTGATCTCGCTCGTCTCTTGATTCCACAAGGAATATTTCCTCGGCAACTGCTCCATGCGTTGCTCTACCTCCTGCATCCATGCAGTCGTCAGTCGGTCGTAGTCACCGATACGCCGCTCCTTCGGAAATTTCCTTGTGAAACCAATATACTGCGCGATATCGGCGCAAATTTATGAAATCTTCGGGTTAGTGCGCTCCGACCGGCTGGAATCACCGGAAATCTCTCAGGAAATATAGCCCCTGCGGGCACGCTAATCCACTGGCCACTGCAGATACCTGGAAATTCGCCTATAATCGGGTCATCTTATAGATAATATTTATGGAGGAGAAAATAACAGATGAATCTACAGGAACTTCTGGATCGCAAGCAGTCCACCCTGATTTTTGTCAACGCCTCGGACGGGTTGCTGGATGGCATCACCAAGATGTGCGACCACAAGGTGGGCTCTCTGCTGGTGCAGTCCGACGATGGAGAACTGATGGGCATCCTCACAGAGAGAGACATCCTGCGCTTCTGCTCTGAGCGGCCCGGCGAATTGACCCAGGCCCGGATAGACGGGGTAATGACCCATGACATGATAGTTGCGCCACCAGACCTCTCGACCGATGAGGCGATGACCCTCATGACCGAGCGACGCTTCCGGCATCTGCCTGTCATCGAGGGAGGGGTAGCGACCGGTATGATCTCCATCGGCGACCTGATGAAGGCCAAGCTGAACGATGTCTCGGTGGAGGTCAAATACCTGCGGGATTACATCAGCGCCTGAGTTTCTGAGCGGGCACTGCAGCAGGCAGTATGGGATCATGGAGAGCTCAAACAAGGTTCCCTCAACATATCATCCTGAATACAGAAGACAGAATTCAGTATTCAGAACGAAAAACAGGGGGGGTGCCTTTCTGAAGTTGGAACAATCCCATTCTGACTTCTGAATACTGCCTCCTGATTTGCGCTAAACTCCGTATTTTTCTGTCGCAATGGAGTCTCCACCATGCGCCGCGTCTGCTTGTCACTGGCCGCGCCCGGCCTGTACCTGTTACTGCTGCTGCCGACCACCACCCCGGCCGAAGGCCAGCATACTTTCGACAACTATACTGATGCCCGAAAGGTGTTCTGGAAGCAGATCTACCCGGAGGGTGGCCGTACCCTTTACTGCAACAAGCCCTTTGGTGGGGGCTGGCACCGCTCCATAAACGTGGAGCACGTCTATCCCATGGCATGGGTGATGAAGAGCGAAGGGTGCCGCAAACGGGAGCAGTGCAGGGCTTCCAGCCCCCGGTTCAACCAGATCGAGGCGGACATGCATAATCTCTATCCTGCCCGGAAGGATATCAACAAGGCCCGCAGCAGTTTTCCCTTTGCCATGATACCGGGGGAGGGGCGTTCATTCGGCAGCTGCGACTTCGAACTCGATAAGCGCTACCGCAGGGCTGAGCCGAGGCCGGCGGCCCGCGGAAATATCGCCCGCTCCATGTTCCACATGCAACAGAGTTATGGTCTGAAGATCTTCCGACGTCAGGGGGATATGCTGAAACGCTGGAACCGGGATGACCCGCCAGATGCCGAAGAACGCCGGCGTAATGATGCCATCGCCCGGGTCCAGGGTACCCGCAACCGCTTTATCGATAATCCGAAGAGAGCGGACAAGCTCAGATTTTAGGGCCTCGCCCTAAGCTGCTGCAGCACCACCTCGGGATCGGTATAAGAGTAATCCAGCAGCCGGTATGCACCGGCCCGCTCCAGCACCAGGCTGGGGAACCCCCGGGCACCCATCCGGAGCCCCTGGCGTATCTCCTGCTCCAGGGCCCGTTGTACCGGGGCTGAATGCTGCTCCGCCCGGAAGCGCTCTCCTTCCAACCCGATCTCGTCCGCCAGCTGTCCCAGTGTCTCGGGCTCTGAAGGATTCCTGGCCTGCAGGTAGTAGGCCTGCTGTATCGCCAGGATCATCGGCTCTTCGAAGCTGCGGCCAAGGCGCTTTGCAGCAATCACCGCCCGACAGGCGGGATAGGTGGCCCGTCTCGGGCTACACTCTTCCCAGAAATCGAAATTGAAACGGGTACCCGGCACCTGCCGCTCGATCTGACGCCAGAAACCGCTGATCTGCCGTTTCATCTCCAGTGGCATCGGCTGCTCGGTATCGGGCGCCAGACCACCCAGCAGCCGGCGCGAAACCAGGCCCCGGGGCAGATTGCGCTCTATCTCCTCCCACACCGGCCGGAACGCCCAGCACCAGCTGCACATGGGATCGTGAATGTAGTAGAGGATAGATGTCATGGCCGCCCTATCCCCACCAGCGGCAGACAGACGATAAAGCGGCTCCCCCGCCCAGGCTCCGATTCCACCATCAGGGTACCGCCATGGTTTTCATGGATGATGAAGTAGGATACCGACAACCCCAGGCCGGTACCAATCCCCACCTTCTTGGTGGTAAAAAAGGGCTCGAATACATGTCGCCGCACCGCTTCCGGCATGCCCGGACCATTGTCCTCTATCTCCACCTGCACCCACTCTCCCTCCTGACGGGTGCGCAGGGTGAGGTGGGGATCATCTGGTGGATCAGCCTGTTCCAGCGCCGCCTGGGCACCATTCTTCAGCAGATTCAGGAATACCTGCTGGATCTTACCCGCATCACAGATTACCGAAGGCAGATCCGGCGCATAGTCCCGCCGGATAACGACTTGGCGAATATCATAGTGCGTCCTCAGATCATAGTCACTGGCAGCCAGCTCCACACTCTTCTCGAGCAACTCGTTGAGATCTACTGCAACGAAAGCGGAACTACTGTTACGGCTGAAACTCAGCATGTTGGTAACGATCCGTGCCGCCCGTTGTCCCGACTCCTCCACCGCACTCAGCAGCCGGGGGAGATCCCGTTTGCGCAGGTAGCAATCGACCTGCTCCATGGAGACCCCGCACGCCCGTGCCTGCTCGCGGTTGCGCTCCAATTCCAGTCCCATCCGATTGCGAATCACCTGGGTATTCTGCAGTATCCCGGCCAGCGGGTTGTTGATCTCGTGGGCCATGCCTGCTGCCAGACCAGCCACCGTCAACATCTTCTCCGACTGAATCATCATCTCCTCGATACGGACCTGATCGGTCACGTCATCGATTCGGATTACGACCCCCTTCACCCCATCGGTCACCAGGGGGTAAATGGTGATATCCGAGTAGTGCACATCACCATCACGACTCTCATCCACCTTGGACTCGAGCAACGGCGCATGCTCCCGTATCGCCCGCCGCACCTTGTCCAGCGATGCCTCCATCCGGGGGAAAACCTCCGCCAGGGGGCGCCCCATCGCCCGGTTCGCATCGACCCCGCTGATCTTCTCCGCCTCCTGATTCCATTGGGTCACCTGCAACGCCGAATCCACCCCGATCAACACCGATGGCATGGAGTTGATGATATTGCTCAGATAACTCTGCAGCTGCCGCAGCTTCTGTTCCGCCTGCTCCCGGGAATAGCGATCCCGTTTCAGCGCCTTCACCATGGCATCGAACCGTTGAGCCAGATCATCCAGCTCATCGGAGATCAGGTGGGGTATCCGGCCGATGGTGAAATCCAGGTCTCCCTGTCCAACGCGTCGGGTCCCCTGCTCCAGCTGCTCCAACGGCCGGGTGATCTTTCTCGACAACAGCACCGCCATCACCAGCAATAACAGCATTGCCCCGCCCAATGCGACAATAACTCTCCGGGTCAGTTCCCGGGAGGGGGCATAGGCTTGTTCCAGCGGCACCTCCTCGACCACGAACAGGGGTAACCCGGGGACCTGCATCCCCACCCCGAGAACCCGCCTGCCATCCAGGCCCGGGTACTCTGCAGTGGCAAACCCGGCGCCCTCCTTCAATGCCTGAACCACTGGCTGGGTCGAGAGATCCAGGCTGCTGAGCACATGATTGATATTGGCGTGCGATACCACTCGCCCCTGGTCGCTGACGATATAGCGATCACCGGCACTGCCTCCCACAGCCGGCAATTCTGAAAACAACCCCTTGAGGCCAATCTCGGCGTGCAGTGTCCCGATACGTTTTCCCGACACCAGCTCCATCACCGGAAAATGCACCCGCAACTGGGGTTCCAGGTGCCACTGTACGAAAGAGATGCGGAACTCACCCCCATCGTAAAAATCGACCGGTTGCATCTGACTCCCCCGCGCTTTGAATCCATAGCGAAACAGTGCAGTGACGACCCGGTCGTCGAGATCGGTGACCGTCAGTCGCAACAGTTCCGGGTAACGGTCATGGGCCCGCTGCAACAATGCCTGATCCGCCTCCGTCACATGCAGATACCGTTGCAGGAACTGCAGGCCTTCGATTATCGATCCAACCTTGAGCGCCAATCGATCACCCACCCTCTGCGCACGCGCCTGCGCCAGTGCCTGGGTGGTGTCATGCTGATAGCGCTCCAATTGCCGGGACAAGAGGTAAGCCCCTGTGGCCATTGGCAGCAGCCCCACCAGTAGAAAACCGAGCAATACTTTATGGGCCAGTCGGAGACGTATATTCATTCAACGCAGGATCTGGTCGGCCTGTGACAGGATTGCATCCGAGGGTTTCAACCCAAGTCGCTGCGCCTCTCTGGCCGATACCAGCAACGAGATCCGCTGGGGATTCTGCACCGGCAGCTTGCCCGCATCCGCGCCCTGCAGCACCCGCCCGGCCATTTCCGCCACCTGCGCCCCGATATCACGAAAACCAGGGGAGTATCCCATCACCCCCCCACGGGCGAGCAACGCATTATCGGCCACCATGAGAGGCAACCGGCGGTTACGGGAAAAGCGGACAAGCTGATCGAACATCGCCACTGACAGCGGGTCTGGCAGCATGAAGATACCATCGATCTCACCTGGGGTAATGGCAGCTGTCGCAGCTTTGAACTCGTATCCATCGTTGACCTGAAACTCCACCAGCTCGATACCCAGCTCCTCTGCCACCGGATAGAGATACTCCTTGACGTGCCCCTTTAGAAACGGCAACCGGTTGCTGTGAAAAACAGCAATACGCCGTATCTCCGGAAAAGCGGTCTTGAACAGGATCAAGCGCCGGGGCAGGGTATCGAATGCAATGTGACTGATCCCGGAGGCGTTGCCCCCTGGCACCCGCAATGATTCGACCAGCTTCGATCGGAGCGGGCTGGCCACCAGGGTAAACAGGATCGGGATTTTCCGATCGGTCGTCTGCGCCAGGGCCACCCGGGCGACCGGCGTGGTAGTGGTGATAACCAGGGCATATCCCTTCTTCTGAAACGCCCTGAGCAGCCCGGGCACACGGGACAGATCCCTGTCGATATTGCGGACATCGATGTGCAGATCGCCCCCCTCCCGATACCCCAACTGCGCCATACCCTCCCTGAAGCCATCAACCATCGGCGCGAAGGCCTGGCTGAAGAGGACAATCCCGACCTGATAGAGCGGTGGTACCTGCCCGTCCCGGGCAAGACCGTTACCTGGTCCACCCAGGAGAAAAGAGGCAAAGAGAAAAAGAACGGCTTTCCGCACGCTATACATCCTCATCACTTAAGCTCTATCAGTTTAACAAAGGTTAAAAATTGGTAACTTCTCAATAAGTTCAGGCAACAATCTGAAATGTAGGGTGTATCAAGCGGAGCAGATACACCAAGCTACGGAGCGTTGGTGGATCCGTCGCTGC
>JAUUYI010000085.1 GCA_030590525.1 Sedimenticola sp.
GAGCAGTCCAATCTTCCGGTAGCGGGGCTTGACGAAGACGTAAGCCAGAAAACCGGCAAACTGCAGCCACTGGGTCAGGGCCGATGCATAACCGCATCCAACCACTTCCATTCGGGGGAAGCCGAACTCGCCAAACATCAGGGCGTAGTTGGCCGGGATATTGATGGCCAGTCCGAGGGAACTGAAGTACATCACCGCCCGGGTATTGGAGAGACCCTCGCTGACCATGCGCAGCAGCAGGAAGCCACAAAGACCCGGCGTACCCCAGGAGATGGCATCCAGATAGCCCAGGGCTGGCGGGATGATCGCAGGGTCCACCCCCATGAATGCGAGCAGGGGATGGGCGGTATTGCGTAGAAATAGAAAGAACAGCAGTGCCAGTGCCAGTGCCAGATAGGCTGCCTGGTGGGCGAATGCACCCACCTCACGTGATCGGCCCGCTCCTGCGAGCTGAGCAATATGGGGAGGAATCGCCATCAGCACCCCAATGATGAACAGCAACCCCGCAAACCAGACAGCCCCGCCAATGGCGACGGCAGCCAGTGCCAGGGCCCCCAGCCGCCCTGCCATTACCGTGTCTACGAAGCTGATGGCCAGCCCCGACAGCTGGCTGAGGATCAGTGGCGCCGCCAGCAGGATGGTGCGCCTCACTTCTGCCGGAAAACCCTGACCAGACCCTGCCCCAGGCTGTCGCTTCATCTAGTACTCCAACAAGGCTGTATTGATGGACTCAGAGCCCCCCAAATGTGTCCATGCAAGACGCCGTCCGCAGACAATGGCTCGCCCTTATCAAGGACGGCAACGCCGCATGGGCGCATTTGGGGGGCTCCCTCCGGGCGGGCCTGGAAGGGGCCATCCACGGCGTTGCGTCTCTTGAAAAGGGCCAGCCATTCCCTGCGAGACGCGCCTTGTGCCTGACCCCTTCCAGGCCCGCTGAGCCCATCAATACAACCTTGTTGGAGTACTATCATGGCAGACAAACCACAACCCCTGGGTAGACTACTGCGCTCCTCCAGTGATCTGAACCGGTTGATCGCCCGGGCACAGGAGCAGCGGGCACTGCTTGCCCGGGTAACAGATGAGTTACCATCCCCGCTGGACCAGCACTGCGCTGCCGCCCTGGAGCGAGATGGCCGACTGCTCCTCTACACCGACTCTCCTGCCTGGAGCAGCCGGCTGCGATTCCATGCCCGTACCCTGTCCAGGCAGTTACGCTCAAAAGGTCTGGTATTCGATCGCATCATTATCCGGGTGATACCCCCCGGCGGTTCGAAACGAAAGGTACCCAAAAGGGGCCAGGGCAGGAACCTGTCCCGCGAGAATGCATCCATCATTCGATCGCTGTCGGAGAGTGTCGATGATCCCAGGCTCCAGGCCGCGCTCAAACGATTGGCGGATAGATGCCGATCGTAGGCCTTAACCCGGTATCACGCCCAGCACCCCACGGCAATCGGGATCGAATACCACTTCATCCCAGGCAGAGTCATCGGCCAGCAACTTTCGCAGCAGCCGGTTATTCAGCACACTGCCTGTGCCACGACCACTGAAGCCACCGATAAGCGTGCGGCCCAGCAACGAGAGATCCCCGAGAGAGCTCAACAGCCTCTGTTTCAGAAACGCTTCCCGGCAACCGGAATTCCGGGTTTCCGGCACCGCTGCGGCGCTGCCGGGCGAGGAATTCTGCAGGCCATCGGGTGCAAACGCCCCCTGCACCTCGCTCACGAAGGGAACCACGGTAAAATCCATGGGGCTGTAATAGCTCGCTGGCCCGGACCCCGCCTGGCCTGCAGCGTCTTCCAGGTCGATCCTGAACCCATCGAAAGGCTCGAGCAGCGCGTATCCCCCGCCATGCTCCACCATCACCCTGCGCCGGACACGCAGATAGCGCCTGGGGGCATCCTGCTCCCTGGCCCCGGCAGACTGAACCAGATAGGCGAACGGGCCGGTACCGCCTCCGATCAAGGGGACCTCCGGTGCCGTAAGATCGGCACAGACATTGTCTATGCCCATCCCGGCCAGCGCCGCCAGCAGGTGTCTACTGTTGACCACCCTGACGCTATCCTGCTCCAGAATGGTCCCGTTGCCGCTCTCCCTTGTGTTCTCCAGCGTGGCCTTGACCAGCGCCGGCTGCTGCAGATCGACACGCCGGAACAAGATACCCGAGCCGGCCGCCGCCGGCCACAGCGTCACAGAGACCGGGCGACCGCTGTCAGACCCTCTGCCCGTGGCCCTGATGGTCCGTCTGATGGTGCGTTGTTTTATCATTCACCTGCCTGCAGCCGTCAATCGGCCTGGCGCCGCAGAAACGCCGGGATGTCCAGATAATCCATATCATTTGCCTTTGCCTTTGCCTTTGCCTTTCCCGACTCCGCATAGGAGGATGCCGACTTGCGGTCACGACGGATGACAGTAGGGCTGTCCATACCCCGGTAATCCGCCGGACCGGGCTCAGCCAGATCAGCGTTGACCAGCCTTACCGGCGTCACCTCCTGGGGTATGGGTTGCTGCTCGGTAACACTGCCCCTGCCGAGCCCCGTTGCCACCACCGTCACCCGCAACTCATCACTCATGTCCGGGTCGATCACGGTACCCACAACCACGGTAGCGTCGTCACAGGCGAATTCTTTAACCGTGTTGCCCACCTCGTCGAATTCCCCGATGGAAAGATCCAGGCCTGCCGTAATATTGACCAGGATCCCCTTGGCACCTGAAAGATTGATATCCTCCAGCAGCGGTGAGCGAATGGCCTCTTCCGCCGCATCCCGGGCCCGCGTCTCGCCTTTGGCGGAGCCGGATCCCATCATGGCGTTACCCATCTCCGACATCACCGTCCGCACATCGGCAAAATCCACGTTGATCAGGCCAGGACGGGTGATCAGCTCCGCGATCCCCTGCACCGCACCCAACAGCACATCGTTGGCCGCCTTGAAGGCGTTCAACAGACTCATCTCCTTGCCCAGCACCGCCAGCAGCTTCTCGTTCGGTATGGTGATCAGGGAATCCACGTACTGGCCCAGCTCCTCGATCCCCTGCCCTGCCACCTGCATTCGCTTGGCACCCTCGAACGGGAACGGTTTAGTCACCACCGCTACCGTCAGAATACCCAGTTCCCGTGCCACTTCGGCTACCACCGGCGCCGCGCCAGTACCCGTGCCGCCCCCCATCCCGGCGGTGATAAAGATCATATCCGAGCCCTGCAACGCCTCATGAATCCGGTCTTTGTCCTCCATCGCCGCACTCCGACCGATCTCCGGGTTCGCCCCTGCCCCCAGACCCTTGGTGATACTGGAGCCCAGTTGCAGCACGGTTCGTACCTCGCTGTTCTTCAACGCCTGCGCATCGGTGTTGGCGCAGATGAAGTCCACCCCTTCGATATTCGCGTTGAGCATGTGATTCACCGCATTGCCACCACCACCACCTATGCCTACCACCTTGATTACAGCGTTCTGGCTGTATGCATCCATCAACTCAAACATTTCATTTCTCCTCGTCCTCGTCAGTCTTGCATCGCCTGACGTCTCTAATTGAATACAGAAAACCGCTCGATACCCCGTTAAAAATTCCCCTGAAACCAACTTTTCATGCGCTCCCAGACCACCTTCAGGCCCCCGCTGCTGGGGAGTTCCTGCAGCCGGGCATTCCGGTTCTGGTAGCCGAACAGCAGCAACCCCACGCCGGTGGCGTAGATCGGGTTGCGCACCACATCCACCAACCCGGTCACATACTGGGGTATACCCAGCCGGACCGGCATGTGAAACACCTCTTCCGCCAGATCGATCAGGCCCTCCATCTTGGAACTGCCACCTGTCAGCACCACCCCGCCGGCGATCAGATCCTCAAAACCGCTCCGGCGCAGCTCTGCCTGAATCAGCGTGAGCAACTCCTCATAGCGAGGCTCCACCACCTCCACCAGGGTCTGGCGCGACAGCCGCCGTGGCAGCCGGTCACCGATACTGGGCACTTCGATGGTCTCATCGCTGGTGGCCAGCTGGGTCAGCGCACAGGCATATTTGATCTTGATCTCCTCCGCGTACTGAGTCGGGGTGCGTAACGCCACTGCGATATCGTTGGTCACCTGATCCCCGGCGATGGGAATCACTGCCGTATGCTGAATGGAGCCCTCGGTGAACACCGCGATATCAGTGGTGCCACCACCAATATCCACCAGACAGACTCCCAGCTCCTTTTCATCTTCACTGAGCACGGCGTAGCTGGAACTGAGCTGTTCCAGCACCAGATCGTCCACCTCCAGCCCACAGCGGCGCACACACTTGACGATGTTCTGGGCTGCGCTCACGGCACCCGTCACCATGTGGACCCGCGCCTCCAGCCGCACCCCGGACATGCCCACCGGTTCCTGGATCCCCTCCTGCTCATCGATGATGAACTCCTGTGGCAGGATGTGGAGGATCTTCTGGTCGGCAGGAATGGCCACTGCCCGGGCGGCATCGATCACCCGCTCCATGTCACCATGGGTCACCTCCCGATCCTTGATGGCGACGATGCCGTGGGAATTCAGGCTGCGGATATGGCTGCCCGCAATGCCCGCATGCACCGAATGGATCTGGCACCCGGCCATCAACTCCGCCTCCTCCACTGCCCGCTGGATCGACTGAACAGTGGATTCGATGTTGACCACCACCCCTTTTTTGAGCCCCCGGGAAGGGTGCGAGCCGATCCCGATGATTTCCACCTCATCGTCCGGCTTGATCTCACCCACGATCGCCACCACTTTCGAGGTGCCGATGTCGAGACCGACGATGAGATTTTTTTCCAACTTCCTGGTCATCTAAACCCGCCCTCTCTGCTGCCGAACACTCCCGCCCGAACGCCTGCCTGTCGGCAGCTGTTTCAAATCACTGCCTTGCGCGGGCTGGATCGACTCCCAGGCCACGGTAAAGCCATTGGTGTAGCGAAGGTCTACCCGCTTCAGCCGCCGTCCGGGCTCTTTGCCAAGCCGCGGGTATACCCGGATAAAACGGCCCAGCCGCAACGCCACGTCCGAGCGCCCCAGCTTCAGCTCCAATCCACCCTTCAGCTGTAATCGCCAGGCCTGCCGGGAGTTCAGATCCAGACTTTCGACCTGCAACCCAAGGCGGCTGAGCCGGTGACTGATCTCCTGATAACGCTCTACCACCTTGACAGCACTGCCATCCGGCCCTGACAGTGCCGGCAACCCATCCGGGATACTCGCCGGTGGCGGCGCAAACACCTCACCCCGCCGGTTGACCAGCCGCTTGCGGCCCCAGCGGGCCAGCGGCTGTTGCCCTTCCACCTTGATATCCAGCATATCCGGCCACCTCCGGCGTACGCTCACGTGGTCCACCCAGGGCAACTGACGGGCCGCATTGCGAACCGCCTCCACATCCACGGTGAAGAAATTACCCTGCACCGCATCCCCGACTGAGCGCACGATATCGGCCCGATCCAGATACCGAAACCGACCGTCGATGCGCACCACCTTCAGTGGCAGCACGGCCGGGTCCTGCAGCCTGATCACACCCCAGAAAGCGCTGCTAACCATCACGCCGAACAGGAGCAGCGCCACCGCCAGACTCCTTATCCTCTGCCGGGTCAAGGGGTCTGCCAGAGCCTTGCCAACACGCTTTCCCGGCTTCTGCTTCTTCTGCTTCACTACACCCGCTCCAAACCAGTTTCCCGCACCAGCGCAGGCTGCAGGGTAAGTTCCAGGATCCGCCATACCAGCTGATCAAACCCCATGCCCCTGGCCTTGGCCGCCATCGGTACCAGACTGTGGTCGGTCATCCCCGGAACCGTATTCACTTCGATCAGCCAGGGGCGTCCTTCCTGATCCAGCAGCAGATCCACCCGCCCCCAGCCACTGGCGCCAACCGCCTGAAATGCCTTCATGGAGAGTTGCCGCAGCGACGCCTCCTGTTCCTCACTCAATCCGGCAGGGCAGTGGTAACGAGTGCTCTCCGCCTGGTACTTGGCTGCATAGTCGTAGAAGCTGCGGGGCGTCTCCAGTCGGATCAGTGGCAGCACCTCTTCTCCCACGACCGCAACGGTGTACTCGCTGCCGGTGATCCAGCGTTCTGCCATCACCTCCACATCGTATCTGGCCGCCTCCCGCCAGGCCGCCTGCAGCGCAGTCGCATCGTCCACCCGCGTCATACCAATGCTCGACCCCTCGTGTACCGGTTTGATCATCAGCGGAAAACCGAGGGCTGCGGCCGTCTCCAGCCCCCGCTCCCCGACAATCATCACAAACTCCGGGGTGGGGAGAGCGAGCGCCCGCCACAACAGTTTGCTGCGGTGCTTGTCCATCGCGATGGCGGAGGCTGCCACCCCACTTCCGGTATAGGGCAGGCCGATGGTCTCCAGTGCCCCCTGGATCACCCCATCCTCACCGCCCCGCCCGTGCAACGCGATAAAGACCCGCTCGAACCCACCTTGCTGCAACTGCTGCAGCACATCTCTGCCCGCATCGATGCCATGGGCGTCCACACCCTGCCGCTGCAGTCCAGCCAGCACCGCACCACCGCTGTTCAGGGAGACTGCCCGTTCCGCGGACTCTCCCCCCATCAGCACCGCTACCCGGCCGAAATCTGCCGCCTCCACACTCACCTCTCGGGCTCCGCCTCACCGATCATATGCACCTCGGTCTCCAGTCGGATGCCACTCTCCTGCTCGACCCGTTGCTGCACCCGTTCGATCAGCTGCTCGATATCCGCCGCGGTCGCACCCCCGGTGTTGATGATGAAGTTGGCATGCTTTTCCGATACCTGGGCGCCGCCAATGCGCACTCCCTTCATCCCGGCAGCTTCTATCAGACGTGCCGCATGCTTCCCTTTCGGATTGCGAAACACGGAGCCACAACTGGGTAAACCGATGGGTTGACTGGCAGCCCGCAACTCCAGAAGTTGTCGGATTCTGCGCTGGCCCGCCTGTACGTCACCCGGCTCTGCCTCCAGGTACGCCGCCAGAAACCACTCGCCCGACGTGCCTTGCACCTGCCGGTAGCCAATCCGGAACTCGTCCGGCCGGCGCCGTCGCACCTGGCCCCAGCGATCCACCGTTTCAACAGCGGTTACCGATTTCCAGGTCTCACCCCCGAAGGCCCCTGCATTCATCGCCAATGCCCCACCCATGGTGCCCGGGATACCGGCAAGAAACTCCAGCCCAACCAGCCCCTCCCTTGCCCCCAGTCGTGCCACCCGGGCGCAGGAAGCGCCCGCCTCAGCCCGCAGACAGGTCTCGGATACCATCTCCATTCGCTCGATCCGGCCCTTCAGGGCAATCACCGTGCCGTTGAAGCCGGCATCCCGCACCAGCAGATTGCTCCCCAGGCCGAGCCACAGAATCGGCTCGTTCACCGGCAATCCCTGAAGAAACTGAACCAGGTCCTCGCTGTCCTGAGGTCGGTAGAATCGACGGGCCGGTCCACCCACCCGCCAACTGGTGTGATAAGAAAGGGGTTCGTCATACCGCATCTCCCCGCGCATCTGATTCATTATCTGTACTGCCGACATAGCTGTTTCCTCCTCCGCTTCAACGGTCCGGGAACTAACATGACTGCCGAACACCCCGGTTCACTCTTCACCCTGTACTTGACCGATGCCTGAAGCATCAGTGACTCACCACACCCCAGGCGCAGCTGGCGGCGCTCTTTGTCCTGACTCACGACGCTCCCCCATCACAGATCAAGGTCGGCAGTGCCGCAGCAACTGCCCCGATATCACCCGCGCCCAGGGTCAGCACCATATCCCCGTCAAGAAGCAGACCCGCCAGCACGCCTGGCAGGTCGGCCACCGGATCGACAAACACCGGGTCCACCTGCCCACGGGCACGGATGGCACGACTCAGGGAGCGACCATCCGCACCCGGGATCGGCGATTCACCCGCCGGGTAGACCTCACTCAACA
>JAUUYI010000151.1 GCA_030590525.1 Sedimenticola sp.
AATTTTTGACTATTGCAGATATACGCTTGTTTCGAGCCTCAGTAGGTCGGGCACGGTTTTTGTGCCCGACATTTTTTCTGGCGGGTAACTTTGAGAAATGACGTCGGGCATAAACGACATGCCCGACCTACTCCCTGGGAACGAGGAACAACAGGACCTGGGAAAACCTCTTTTTTTGACCCCTTCACCCATCGCCCCGATGGTCGGCTGAGGCGAGCGCCTCCCGGCACAGTTCCAACGCACTGTCCATGTTGTCCGCAAACCCCACACCGGCCTCGGCATAGATGTTGTAGACGGCGTCGGCCCCTGCCGCCCGCAGCTGTTCCACCTCGTCCGGGTAGCGGGCGGTGACGCCGATCCGCCCGGGAAAGCCCTCCCGTTTGAGCATGCGGATGGTATAGAGGTTGGCAGAGACCCGGGGCAGAGTCATCAACACCAGCTGGAGACCACTGCGCTCCCCCAGCCGGTCCCAGAAATCGGCGTCCGTCGGGTCCCCCAGCAGCACCCGGCGCCCGGCCGCCCGGTGCCGTTCCAGCCTCTCCTGGTCTGCGTCCACCCCGACCACGGTATCACCATAGCGCTCCCGCATCCGGTCGTAGGCACCGGTGCCCACCCGCCCCATTCCCAGGATGACGATGCTCGCCCCGAACGCTTCGATCACCACATCATCCGCCAGTCGTTGCCGGTGCTGGAAGCGGCGCCAGAACTCCTTGCCCCGGGTGTAGATCTCATTGGCCCCGGAATTGATCGGCGACGCCAGCACATAACTCAAAGAGAGGGCGATGGCGATCACCACCAGCCATTCACTGCCGATCCAGCCGTTGGAGACACCGATGGCGGCGACGATAAGGCCAAATTCACTGTAGTTGGTCAGGTTGAAAGTGGTCAGCAAGGAGGTCCTCGCCCGCAGCTTGAAGCGGGTAAAGAGCAGGAAGAAAAGGAGCGACTTGAACGGCACCAGCAGCAGCAGCAGTGCCGCAATCAGCAGGGTCTCCGGGGTGGGATGGCCGGAGAGGCCGATAGAGAGAAAGAACCCCACCAGGAACAGATCCTTGAAGCCGAGCATGCTGTCGGCCATCTCACCGGTCTTGGGATGGGCGGAGAGCAGCACCCCCAGGGCCAGCGCCCCCAGGTCCCCCTTCATGCCCACCAGTTCGAACAGCTCCGCCCCGCCCATGGCGAGGGTAAGGGCGTACAGGATCATCAGCTCACCGTGACCGGTGCGCTCCAGCAGGCGCAGCAGCAGCGGCCGTAACGGGATCAGCAGCAGCACGCCGAAGGCCCAGAGAGAGGGGACCTTGCCACTGGAGGCGGCGAGAAAGATCACCGCCACCAGATCCTGCATGATCAGTACGCCGATGGCGATGTTGCCATGCAGGGTGGACATCTCGCCCCGCTCCTCCAGCACCTTCACCACGAACACGGTGCTGGAAAAACTCAGTGCAAAACTGACCAGGAGCAGAGGCGTGGGTTGCATCCCGGTAAACAGGGGCAGACCCAGCAGCGCGAACCCCATGAACAGCAGGCTGAACAGGACGACGATAATGACGGTGTGCAGTGCGGTCACCGCCCACACCTGCGGCCGGGCCAGGGTCTTCAGATTGAGTTTGAGGCCAATGGTGAACAGCAGCAGGGTGATACCGAGGTCGGAGAGCTTCTGCAGCATCTCGCCACTCACGGCACCCTGGGCATGGAGCACGAACCCCGCCAACAGGAATCCAACCAGGGGCGGAAGACCGATCGAGCGGGAAAGAAAACCAAACAGGAAGGCGAGGGATATCCAGACGACATCCCCCACGGCAATGGCCACCCAATCGAAGTCCATACCTTACCTCCGGTTCAGATGATTTACAGCGTGTCGTTCAACCCTCGGGCAGCAATCGCCATCCGAACCAGTTCCGCCAGAGATGAGGCCTCCATCTTCTCCATCACCCGTGCCCGATGCGCCTCCACCGTCTTGGCACTCACCCCGAGGGCCTGGGCGATCTCCTTGTTGGACCTGCCATCGGTGACCATATCCATCACTTCGTGCTCCCGGGGGGTCAGATGAGCGAGGCGGGTGGCGATCTCGGCCCGCCCGGCCTGGAGTGAGCGCTGTTCCACGTCCATGGCGAGGGCGTTGCGAATACTCCCCAGCAGCAGTTCGTCGTTGAACGGCTTCTCGATAAAATCCACGGCCCCCGCCTTCATCGCCCGTACCGCCATGGGCACATCGCCATGACCGGTGATGATGATGATCGGTATCCTGATCTCGTGCCGGATGAAATGCTCCTGCAGCTCCAGGCCACTCATCCCGGGCATGCGCACATCCAGCAGCAGACAACCCGCCCGTCCCGGGTAATACTCCTGGATGAAGGCATCGGCCGACGCGTAGACCTCCACCTGCATGCCCACCGACTCTATGAGCCATTTCAGGGAACTGCGCATGGCCTGATCGTCGTCGACCACGAACACGGTTGGTTGCTTAGTCATAGTCCCTCGTTCAGCTGATCTGTGTAACCGGGCAGGAGAATCGTGAACCGGCTGCCCCCTTGCGGCAGCGCCACCGCATCGATACTGCCATTGTGCCCCTTGATGATGGTCTGGCTTATCACCAGCCCCATACCCATACCGCTCTCCTTGGTGGTAAAAAAAGGCTCAAACAAATGCTCCAGCGCATCGGCGTCTATGCCCGGCCCGGTATCTTCCACTTCCACCTCTATACTACCGTCATTCCGGCTGCGGGTACGCACGACCAGGATACGTTTCCCTTGCGGGACTTCCAGCAGGGCATCCAGCGCGTTGCGGATCAGGTTCAGCAGCACCTGTTCGATCTGCACCACATCCACCCGCACCGGCAGCTGGACCAGAGAGAGCTCCTGTTCGATCACCACCCCATCCTTGCGCGCCTCGAACTCCACGAACGAGCAGACTTCCCGCACCAGGTCGTTGATATTCGCCACACTGCGTATCGGCGGCTGCTTTCCCACCAGGCTGCGCAGGCGCCGGATGATCTCCCCCGCCCGGTCGGCCTGGCTGTTGATCTGGCCCAGGGCGTAGAGCAGGTCGTCGTTGCCGGGCAGCTTCGACTGCAGGCGACGACTGCAGCCATTGGCAAAATTGGCAATAGCGGAGAGCGGCTGATTCAGTTCATGGGCCAGGCCGGTCGCCATCTCCCCCATGGTGCTGAGGCGGCAGACGTGGACCAGTTCCTGCTGGTGCTCCCGCGCCTCCCGCTCCGCCTGCCGCACGGCGGTGATATCACGGCCATAGATATTGACGTAGTCCAGGTCCACTACCGGCGCCGCCAGCAGTGAAAAGGTACGGCCGTCACTGGTCAACTCTGTCTCCCAGTCCTGCCCGTGATCGAATACGGCCTTCAGCCGATTGCTCCAGTAGAGTGGCAGTGTCTGACCCTGTTCACAACCCCAGTAAGCGAGCAGTGGTGCACTCGCGGAGTTGGCATAGATGATCGCCCCGCGCTGATTCACCCGCAATACCGGACTGGGGCTCTCGGATGGGAACTTGGCCAGACTGCTGATTTGCTGTTCGGCCCGTTTCCGGTCTGAGATATCGTGTATATAGACAGTGAACAGCAATCGATCCTTGAGCAGGATCGGCTTGATGGCGATCTCCACCGGAAAGATGGTGCCATCCACCCGCACCGCCTCCATCTCCTGACGCGCCTCCAGCCCCTTACCCTCCCGGTCATGGACGAACCGATCAAGGGTACTCTGAAACTGCTCACGCCGCCCGGATTCGATTATCAGCTCAAGAAAATCCTGACCGACCACCTCATCACGATGATAACCGAACATCTGTTCGGCGGTGGAGTTGAACTCGACGATCCGCTCCATCTCATCGATGGTGATGATGGAGTCCAGGGCCGCCTCCATGATCGCCTGCTTCAGCGCCTCGGACTCCTGCATCTCACTCTCGTGGTGCAGGCTCATCTCCTCCCTCGCCTTCAACACCTGTCGCATAAACTGTCTGATCCAGTCCTCCAGCACGAAGATCTGATTGCCCTTCTCCATCATCAGCTGGTTGCCCCCCAGCGCCCGGCGGGAGAAACGGGAGATACGGCGCAGGATCCGGTTCAACCGCTCCGACAGAAAATAGAACACCAGCGTAAACAGCGAGATGAAAGTAACCGCCGCCACCACCCGTTGCTGCCGTTCCACTGCCGCGACCCGCCGACGGGTCGCTTCCACGCTCTTCCTTGGCACCAGGGTGGCAAACTGCAGGTTCAGGTCAAACCCCTCATAGCGAAAAAATGACTGGGCAGTTACCAGATAATCCTTTGACGCATCGCTCAGGCTCGACCCCGGCGGCACCTGCAGCGGGCTACTGGTGGAGAGGAAGCGCTGTTCGTCCGCGTCCAGCAATCCAACCACGGCACCACTCCCCGAGAGCCCCTGCTGGGAGGCGTTCAGAAACTGCTCGTCGATCGAGACCACCAGCATGAGCGAGCCCATGTTGGTCCCGGTGGCATCCTCCGCCAGCTCGGAAACCAGCAGATAGGGCTGCTCCTGCAGGTTGGTCAGCAGAGACTGGACCCGTTTCTCTCGCACAAACAGCTCATCCAGCTTCATTAACTCACCCGGCAACGATCGCCCGCCGGCATTGTAGATCTCACGGGTGCGCCCGCGCCGATCCACCAGCAGCACCTGGCTTGGCTGGATCAGCGTCTGCCACAGCTCTGCATCCGGCAACCAGGGCGGATTCTCGTAGTAGATGAGCGGAGGTGTCTCGTCGCTGTCGAACCAGTAGATCGGTTCCAGGTAACTGGAGAGCCGCCGGTGGTTGGCCAGCAGGCGGGCGGTGGATATATGAGCCGCCACGTAGTTATCGAAACGTATGAGGGTTTCCCGTGCCTGCTGGTCGAGCCGGGTCTGCAGCTCCTGCGCAAATATATTACGCAGTGCTCTGGGTTGTACCTGATCCAGCACCAGCCAGACAAAAACGCCACAGGCCAATCCGATCAGGATCGAGAGCAGCGGCATGGGAATGCGCCGCAAAAAGGCGAATGGTTTTGATCGTTGAGACCTGCGCATGATTGACCGCTATTATGAAGGTTTGGGGTGAGGGGAGTAAACAGGGCCTCTCGACGGGATTAACCGGGTGCTTACGAACAGTTACCCTTCTTGTACAATGGCCTGATTCATCCCAACCAGGATCTGCCCATGCCCGAGGCTAATACACCCGGTCTGCTGCGACGGGTGGCCGCCATGCTCTATGACGGCCTGTTGATTCTGGCACTCCTGTTCGTTGCCATGGCCATGGTCGTGATTCCCATGGGGATCATCCTCGGTTGGGAGAATTTCGACACGGCCAGCCTGCGCCACAATCCCCTCTACATCGCATACCTCCTCGCTGTCCCACTGCTGTTTCTGACCTGGTTCTGGACCCACGGCGGGCAGACGCTGGGGATGCGGGCGTGGCGTCTGCGGGTGGTCAGGGCGGATGGCGGTGCATTGACGCTGCGGGACGGGCTGGTGCGCTACCTGGCGGCACTACTCTCCTGGGCCGCGCTCGGACTGGGTTTTCTCTGGGTCCTGGTGGACCGGGAACGACTGGCCTGGCACGATCGGCTGTCGGGGACACGGCTGGTGAAAATCTAATTTTTCCAGTAGACACCCGGTTAAACCCATACCTCGATGGTGGAAGAGGCCCTGCTTACCCCGGATGGGGGGACGCCGTGAACCCATCCATGGCCGCTTCCGGCGTCCTGCCTCCCGCGACACGGGTACTTCCATGTACTGCGGGGGCTTGGCTTCGGCATCTGCCGTACAGGGATGTACCAATGCCACGCGGGCGGATGCAAAGGAACGGCCCTGCTACGGACACTCACGGATCGGTGGGTCATAACCCGACAGCCTCCTGGATTGAT
>JAUUYI010000236.1 GCA_030590525.1 Sedimenticola sp.
ACGATGTTTCGTTTCTCGGTGCGGGCTACCAGACTGCCGGTGGTCTGGCTGTCGATGATGCAGATCAGTTCCACTTTGAATGTTTTGCTTGGGGTTTGGCCGTTCAGTTCCGCCACCAGGTTGACGGCGGCCGCCTCTGCCTGAAGGTCGGCCATGTGGGCCTGTTTTGGCATCCAGTCCGGGCCCGGAAAACTGCCTGAGTCACCCGCCACATAGACCCGCTCCATCCCTTGCACCCGGCACTCCCGGTCGGCCTGTATCAGGCCACCCGCAGAGCGGGGCAGGTCGGTGTCGTCGAACCACTTGTTTCCCGTCATGCCGGGCATGAACAGGATCAGGTCGGCGTCGAACTCCTCTCCCTCGGTGATGACGGAGTGCTCGCTGAAGCCTTTGATCTTGTGACCCAGATGGGTCTCGATACCCCGTCGCTCCATCTCCCGCAGCAGACCTTTGACGGCCTTGGGCCCGAGCCGGTTGCCAGGACTGGGGGCCGGGGTGAAGAAGACCAGTCTGAAATCGTCACGCCGGCCATCCAGGCGCAGCCTGCGCTCAATCCCGAACAGAAACTCGAACATGGGGCCGCCGCGCATGGCGGAGGGTTCTTTCGGATTGCCGGAGAAGCCGACGGCGATGGTGCCACCCTCCGTTTTTTTCAGCTGTTCCAGGCGATCGCGGATCTTCACTGCCGCCGGGATGCCTTCGCAGGGGGTGATGGTGTGTTCGATGCCCGGCAGCTTTTTGATGAAACGCCCACCCGAGCAGATGATCAGGCCATCATTTTCGATCTCCCCGTTATTCGTGATCAGGGTGCGGCCTCCATCCCGCAGACCGGTGGCGACCCCCGGGTGAAAGTTCACCTGCATACGCCGAAAATAGTTATCCAGGGGGACGATAAGATCCTCGGGCTGGCGCAGTCCGGAGGGTATCCAGATGGTCCCGGGCAGATAGGAGAACTCCGCTTTTGGGGCTACCAGGGTGATCTCTATGGCAGGATCGGCGGCACGTAGTTTCTTGACCGCAGTCAGGGAGGCGAAACCGGCTCCGACGATGGTTACTCTGGTCATTGTACGTTCTCCATGGGAATAACCCCGTGATTATGAAAGGTTGGGGTAACGGGGTCAAAAAAGCCAAGTAGGTCGGGCACGGTTTTTGTGCCCGACATTTTTTCCGTGCCTCCGCGTCTCCGTGTGAGTTTTGAAAATTATGGGTAAAGTGCAGGGCTAGGTCGTGCTGGTGGATCCGTCGCTCCGCTCCTTGATCCACCCTACCTGTTTGCCCAGGGTTATTGAGCAGTGACATAAAACACAGATTAAGATACTGAAATACGATAAAATCCGCGTTAATCCGCGGCTTATGGTTTTCTTATCACGTAGGCTACCGCCAGAAAAGAAGGGGATGAATCCTCGATGGGTTATGGTTATCATCTGCACCCGACCATTCCATCTTCGGCATCCATCCATGAACGCACTCTCCATTCGTGATCTGCATAAGACCTATAGCAGTGGCTTTCAGGCACTGAAGGGGGTCGACCTGGAGGTACCTCAGGGGGATTTCTTTGCGCTGCTGGGACCCAATGGGGCGGGCAAGTCCACGGCCATCGGTATCATCTGCTCTCTGGTGAACAAAAGCGCAGGCAGTGTGACGGTGTTCGGGCACGATCTCGACCGGGAGAGTGAGAGGGTCAAGGAGTGTATCGGACTGGTGCCCCAGGAGTTCAACTTCAACCAGTGGGAGCCAGTGGGTGAGATAGTGGTCAACCAGGCCGGTTATTATGGCATCTCCCGTCGTGAGGCCTGGAAGCGGGCCGAGGAGAGCCTGCGACAGCTTGAGTTATGGGACCGGCGCACCCTGATGTCCCGCAATCTCTCCGGTGGTATGAAACGGCGACTGATGATCGCCCGCGCACTGGTACACCGGCCCCGGCTGCTGATCCTGGATGAGCCCACCGCCGGTGTGGACATCGAGATTCGCCGCTCCATGTGGCAATTCCTCACCGATATCAACCGGCAGGGGACAACCATAATTCTCACCACCCATTACCTGGAGGAGGCGGAGAGTCTCTGTCGCAACATCGCCATCATCAATCAGGGGAAAATAGTGGAGCACAGCAGTATGGTCCGGCTGTTGGACCAGTTGCACTCCGAGACATTCGTTCTCAACCTGAGGACGAAACTTGCCCGGCCACTGGAGTTCCCAGGTTACCCTGTGAAACAGCTGGACGATTTCACTCTTCAGGTGGAGGTCAGCCGGGACCAGAGCATCAACGACCTGTTTCAGACACTCAGCGGTGCAGGGGTCGAGGTGCTTAGCATGCGCAACAAGCAAAATCGTCTGGAGCAACTTTTCATCGATCTGGTGAATGCCAGCCGCAACGGGGGGACAGAATGAATCGCTACGCCCGTTACCGGGTCGCCTTCCAGACCATTCTGACCAAGGAGATCCTGCGTTTCTCCCGCATCTGGATTCAGACCATCCTGCCGCCAGTGATCACCACCACCCTCTATTTCATCATCTTCGGCAATCTGATCGGCCAGCGAATCGGCGACATGGGCGGGGTCAGCTATATCGACTTCATCGTGCCGGGGCTGATCCTGATGGCGGTAATCACCAACTCCTATGCCAATGTGGTCTCCTCTTTCTTCAGCAGTAAGTACCAGCGCCACGTGGAGGAACTGCTGATCTCTCCAGTCCCTAACTGGGTGATTCTGGGAGGATTCGTCGGGGGCGGGGTGACGCGCGGCGTGGTGGTGGGGATCACGGTGACGGCCGTATCCATGCTCTTCACCGACCTCAATATCCACAATTACGGCTGGACCCTGATGGTGTTCGTGCTGACATCGGTGCTGTTCGCCCTCGCTGGCTTCATCAATGCGATCTATGCCAACAGCTTCGATGATATCTCGGTCGTGCCCACCTTTGTGCTGACTCCGCTCACCTACCTTGGGGGGGTCTTCTACTCGATCCAGATGCTGCCGACTGTCTGGCAGCAGGTTTCGCTCGCCAACCCGGTGCTCTATATGGTCAATGCCTTCCGTTATGGTTTGCTGGGGGTTTCGGATATCCATATCGGGGTGGCGCTGGTGATCATCCTGCTGTTCATCGCCGGTCTCACCGGTTTCAGCCTGTCACTGCTACAACGTGGCGTGGGGATCAAGAGTTGACACGGTCCACTTTAATATTTTTGAAACAGGCCGCTATGTTGCTAATATCTATTGATCAGGGCAGACTCGGATGGAAATCGAATGTGGGTTCGGAAATCAGAATGGGGGCAATATGCCAATAGTTGACTGGAGTGATGAGTACAGTGTCAATGTCGCGGAGATCGATGCACAACACAAGGAGCTGCTGGAACTCGTAAACGGGCTCCACGCCGCGGTTGAGTCCTGCATTGGCAAGGACGACCTGAAAGAGATGCTGCTCAATCTGGCCAGGTTTGTCCGCAATCACTTCGAGGCGGAAGAGAAGCTGATGAAGCAGCACGGCTATCCCGGCCTTGGCAAACACCACAGGGAGCACCGAATCCTGCTGCGACATCTGGATGAACTGGCAGCGGCGGTTTCCAATAGCAGGCGTCCCACCTTCTATTCTGATTACGACGTATCTACCGATTGGGCGCTGCTGCACATCGAAGAGCACGATCGGGATCTGGGTCGATTTCTCAATACCAAGGGGGTTGACTGACTACCAGGTCAACTCCAGGTTGAGCATCTTGAAGCCCAGAGCCCGGTAGTTCTCTATCTCTGTCGGGGCGAACGGGACCACGTCTACATAGGATGGAAATGCGGAAGCGGTAACATCGGACATGGCGGCATAGCTGCCGCAGACCTGGAACAGCACATCATGCTCCTCCACCAGTCTGCGCAGATCCCGATGCAGTTCAGGGTAGAGGGCCTGATACTCGCCGGTGAGTGCGAACATCTCATCCCCGTGGGAGAGAACGACAACCGGTAGCCCCCGCCATTTGTTCCGTAGCTGGCGGGTATAGTGAGCCACCCTGGGCAGCACCCATTTCAGTGCCTCCTCGTCCTGTTCCATGACAAGAAACACGATCCCCTCCGGGCGTTCCTGACGGGAGATCCGGTCGATTTCATCCTGTTCAGGAAAGGCCTCGTCAGTGACGAGGCCTGCGGGCAGTGGCAGAGGGGAAAGCAGGGCCGAAAGCAGCAGCAGGGCTCCCCACCTCGACACGGCCCTCACAGGTTCCCGGAGCTGTGATCAGCAGCCAAAGAGAAGGC
>JAUUYI010000231.1 GCA_030590525.1 Sedimenticola sp.
AGGGCTCGCGAAACAATAACTCCCTGTTTTGGGACCCCGATCCATCCCGTCTGGCGGTGTTGCGAAAACTTGAAAGATAATGAATATTACTGCGTTTCCGCGCCTTGCCAGACGGGCACCTCGACGCCCCAAATTCAGGGAGTTATTATTTCGCGAGCCCTAAGGGCATCGAGAATGACCCGGCTGCCCGCCCCTTGCCTGCACGAGTGCTCGCTCAGGTGGCGGCGCCAGGCGCGGGCGCCGGGCTGGCCGTGGAACAGGCCGAGGATGTGGCGGGTAATGCGTTTCAGGGGCGCACCCTGTGCCAGTTCATGCTCCACGAACGGGATCAGCCGTTCGATCACCTTCTGGCGGTCGTTGCCCGGGGTGTTCGAATCATGGAACAGCAGCCGGTCGGCATCGGCCAGCAGCCAGGGATTGCGGTAGGCCTCTCTCCCGATCATCACGCCATCCACCTGCTGCAGCTGCTCCCGGCACGCCTCCAGGGTGGTAATGCCGCCGTTGATCACGATCTCCAGCCCGGGAAAATCCTGTTTCAGCCGATGTACGCGGCTGTACTGCAGTGGTGGTATTTCCCGGTTCTCTTTGGGGCTCAACCCCTGTAGCCAGGCCTTGCGGGCATGCACGATGAAGGTGATGCATCCGGCTTCGGAGACGTTGCCGACAAAATCACACAGGGAGTGGTAGCTGTCCAGGTGATCGATGCCGGTTCGGTGCTTTACGCTGACTGGCAGACGGGTGGCTTCGGACATCGCCCGGACACACTCCGCCACCAGTCCCGGTTCGGCCATCAGGCAGGCCCCGAAACGACCGGACTGCACCCGATCCGAGGGGCAGCCGACATTGAGGTTGATCTCATCGTATCCCCACTGCTCCCCCACTCGGCTGCAGCGGGCCAGTTCCCCCGGGTCGCTGCCCCCCAGTTGCAGGGCCAGCGGATGTTCCACCGGGTCAAAAGCGAGAAACCGGGCCGGGTCTCCGTGCAGCAGGGCAGCGCTGGTGACCATCTCAGTATAGAGCAGGGTATGGCGACTGATGAGCCGCAGGAAATAACGGCAGTAGCGGTCGGTCCAATCCAGCATCGGTGCAATGCAGAGACGGTGACTTGGTGGTGTCGGGGGCATGCATTCGATCTCTGAGTCCGCCTTTGGTAAGCACGGTTTCAGGCCCCTTTTTTCTATTTCAAATGCGATAGGGAACGCTCACACCAGGATCGTCCTCCGGAAAATCTTTGGTATTGCGGCTGATCAGCAATGCGTCTTTTTCTTTTGCGCTCGCCCAGATGATGGCGTCCGGCAGCCGGATATTATATCTGCGCCGAATCGAAACCGCGGTTTCTGCGACTTCCCCATCAATGTTGACCTGGGTAAAACGTGATAGGAAGGCACGTTGGTCTGTTCATCATCAGGGGTAGTGCCCACCATGACTTCCATCCAGGTGATTGGGCTGATCATGGGTTTTTCATAAAGGGCGATCTCCCGGCGGGCGGCTTCCACTCCATTGAGATAATCGACCAGGATGTTGGTATCGAACAGTGCCCTCACGACTCCCACTCCGCCCGTATCCGCTCCTGATAGAGAACGCCATCCTGTGCCCCTTTTTTCCAGAGACCAAAGGCTTCGTCATCCCCTGTTGACGGGTGGCGTTGCAGATATTCGGCAACTGCTCGCCGCATCAGCTCTGCCCGTGACAGGCGGGCAGCCATGCTCATGCGTTTGAGTGCTTCGACCTGCTCTTCGGGTAGATCGACGGTCGTTCGCATCCCTCTCTTCTCCAAATATAATGTAGTGATTGAGATATTATATATCATTCATTGGGAGACGCAGGCGGGTACTCCTAGAGTTCAGCCAGCGGGAGGGATTCTAGCCCGCATTTCTCACCAGGATGACGAGCCCTCGCTTGATCTTTGAATCCACAAGGAATTTTCCTCAGGTCGCTTCCTGCATCTGCCGTACAGGGATGTACCAATGCCGCGAGTGCAGGATGCACAGGAGCGGCCTGCCTCCCGCGACACCTGTACTTCCGTGTACGTCGTCGGAAATACAGCCCGTATTCCGCTCCTTCGGAAAATCCCTTGTGAATCCAAATCTCTGCGCGATCATCTCGCCCCCTGGTGAGAAATGCGGGCTAGCAGGGGTAGCCGCCCACTACAAATTCAATCCGTTTCTTTGGTAGGATTTTGATGGGCAAAGGCGCGAAGCGCCGTGCTTATCACTCAGATATCTTTTATGAAGACCTTGGAGTTGCGTTGATAGTTGTAGAGCTGCCGCTTGCCCATCGGCAGTGATTCCACCGGCAGGCTGACGAAACCACGTTCCCGGAACCAGTGGGCAGCCTGGGTGGTGAGGACGAAGAGCTTGTCCGCTCCCTGCTCCCGCGCCCGCTGTTGCATCTGTTCCAGCAGGGTATCGCCCCGCCCGCCCCGACGGTAGTCGGGGTGGACCACCATACAGGCCAGTTCCGCCATCCGCTCCTCCGGGTAGCAGTAGAGGGCGGCACAGCCGATCACCATGCCGTCCAGCTCTACGACCGTGAAGTGTTCGATCTCGGTCTCCATGAGTTCCCGGGAGCGACGCACCAGAATCCCCCCCTCTTCAAGTGGTTCCAGTAGCTCCAGGACGCCTCCCACGTCATCGATGCGCGCGGTGCGGATCTCCTCATAATGCTCGGCGGAGAGCATGGTGCCCACCCCTTCCCGGGTGAACAGCTCCTTGAGCAAGGCGCCATCCATCCGCCGTTCAAGCAGGTGGATGCGTTTCACCCCGTGACGGCAGGCGTAGATCGCGCTGTGCAGATGCTGGATCAGCTCTTCAGGCAGGTCACTCTGCTGCAGCAGCGACTCCAGCTCCCGTGGGATGAGGTTGGTGAGCAACGCTCCGCCCGGCTTCCTGAGACCGGGGCCCTCGACCAGTGAGATCAGTTTGTCTGCCGACAGGGCAACTGCCACCGAACCGGCCACATCGGTGGCAGTGAGATTGAACACCTCACCGGTGGGGGAGTAACCGAGGGGTGGTATCAGGGCGATGGCGCCAGAGCCCAACACCTTTTCGATCGCCAGGGAGTCGACCCGGCGCACCTGCCCGGTATGGCAATAGTCGATGCCATCGCGTACGCCGATTGGCCGGGCAGTTACGAAGTTGCCTGAGACCACCCGGATTTTGGAGCCCGCCATGGGGGAGTTGGCTACACCCAGGGAGAGCAGGGCCTCCACCTCCACCCGTACCGCCCCCGCGGCCTCCTTGACGCAGACGAGGGCCTGCGCATCAGTCACCCGCAGCCCGTTGATCACCCGCATCTCCGCCCCCCGCAGGCCCAGGCGCTCCTCGATCTGGGGGCGGGCCCCGTGCACCAGCACCAGTCGTATCCCCAGCCCGTGCAGCAGGGCGATGTCATGGATCAAATCAGAAAAGCCGTGATCGCTCACCGCTTCCCCACCAAAGGTGATGACGAAGGTCCTGCCCCTGTGTGCATGGATATAGGGCGATGAGCCACGGAACCATGCGATGAAGGGGTCACCAGCTTTATGTTCGGTCTCTGTCACGGGAATTCTCACTGTCCGGGTTACCTGCTATTAAAACCTCAAATGCCCGAATGGGAAAATCATCGGCTTCATCGTAGGATATGAGGATGATAACAAGGTGCTGTAGAAGCGGCATGGCCATCTCACCGTGAATAGATTCATTCTTCCTGTCGCCATTGTTACCGTTCTGGCCCTGTCCTGGGCATTGTATAGGGTAAATCAACCAGAGTGGGGCGACGACGGTCGGGTATGGCTGGATATAGAGGTCGGCGGTATCAGCGCCCGGGTGGAACTGGCAGCCACTGGAAACGCACGACGGGAGGGGTTGATGCAGCGGCCATCTCTGGCGGCAGATGAGGGCATGCTGCTGGTGTTCCCCCGGGCGCTGGTGCTGGAGATGTGGATGCTCAATACCTTGATCCCCCTGGATGTGGGGTTCTTCGACCGTCAGGGACGCCTGATCAACTGGCTCTCGATGGAGCCGGACGGGGGACGGCGGATCCATACATCATCGGCGCCCGCCCGCTATGCCCTGGAGATGAACCAGGGCTGGTTTACCCGCCACCATATCCGCGCGGGGGCACGGCTGGTGCTGCCGCACCCTGTCGATGCGCGGTAAATTCCGCCGAACGCGGAAAATACTTTAAAACAGACAAAAACACCAGTATGTAAAAAGGAATTAAATTAAAAAAAACCCCGTGAAAACGATTAGGTTGTTAAATGTGCCGAAGCGACGAAACAACAAACAAACCTTGGC
>JAUUYI010000191.1 GCA_030590525.1 Sedimenticola sp.
ACGCTGCTCTCCCCAATGAATTTTTGAATATTGTGGTTTCCCAGTGCAATCCGTTCGATTTCGGGCTTTTCTGCATCCGTGGGCACTTTGACCTTGGCCCGTACCTTGCCATTGACCTGCAGGACATACTGAATACTCTCCTGTTGCAGAGCCGATTCATCGGGCAGGGGCCATGGGGCTTCCAGTATCTCGGCTCCATAGCCCAGATCCAGCCAAAGCTGGTGTGTCACATGGGGAGTGATGGGGGCAAGCAGCCGCAGGACGATGCCTGTACCCTCCCGCAGCAGGTTGCTCTCCCCCTCGGTGTCACCCAGTTTGTAGAGTAGATTGACGATCTTCATACAGGCTGAGACTACGGTATTGAACTGTTTTCGGTCGTAGTCGAAATTGGCCTGTTTCAAGGCTGCATGAATCTCCCTGCGGGCCGATTTTCCCGCCTCGTCCAGCGGGAGGGCTTCGTCACTTCCCGCCTGTAGCTGGCTGCGCCGATTCCAGGCCAGGTTCCACAGGCGCCGGATAAAACGATGGGCGCCTTCCACCCCTTCGTCGTTCCATTCGAGAGACTGATCAGGAGGGGCGGTGAACATGGTGTACAGGCGCACCGTGTCTGCCCCGAACCGGTCTACCATGGACTGGGGGTCGACCCCATTGTTCTTGGATTTGGACATCTTTTCGATGCCGCCCACCTGCACCGGCTGGCCGTCCGTATTGAGTATTGCGCTGGATACCTGACCCCTGGCGTCGTGCGTCATCTCGACTTCAGCCGGGTTGTACCACTGTTTGCCGCCGTCCGGGTCGTCCCGGTAGAAGGTTTCAGCGATCACCATTCCCTGGGTCAATAATCGGGTAAAGGGCTCGCTGCACTTCACCAGGCCGGCGTCCCGCATCAGCTTGTGATAGAAGCGCGCGTAGAGCAGGTGCAGGATGGCGTGCTCGATGCCGCCGATATAGTGATCCACCGGCAGCCAGTAGTCGGCGCGCTGGTCCAGCATCGCCCGATCGGAATCGGGACAGGTATAGCGGGCGTAGTACCAGGAGGATTCCATGAAGGTATCGAAGGTATCGGTCTCCCGCTCCGCCTCGCCCCCGCACTCGGGGCAGCTGACACGGGACCACGCGGGCATCTTTTTGATCGGTGACCCGCCGGTGGCATCGAATGCCACATCTTCAGGCAGTATGACCGGGAGTTCCTCCAGCGGCACTGGGACGATGCCACAGCTGTCACAGTGAATCATGGGGATTGGGGCGCCCCAGTAGCGCTGCCGTGAGACCCCCCAGTCGCGCATCCGGAAGTTGACCTGTTTCCCCCCCTTGCCCCGTTCCGAGAGCCAGCCGGCAATGGTTTCGAACGCCTGCTCGAAGCTGAGTCCGTCGAACTGACCCGAGTTGATCAACATCCCCTTTTCGGTGTATGCCCCCTGCAGGATGTCGCACCTGGCGCCATCTGTGGGTGCAATTACCTGCTGGATGGGCACGTCGTAGCGGCTGGCGAACTCCCAGTCCCGCTGGTCATGGCCGGGGACCGCCATCACCGCCCCGGTGCCATAGCCCATGAGTACGAAGTTGGCGGCGAATACCGGAACCGGCACGCCGGTGACCGGGTGCAGTGCGTTGATACCCAGCCGCATTCCCTTTTTCTCCATGGTCTCGATGTCGGCTTCGGAAGTGCCGCCGCGGCGGCATTCATCGATGAACCCGGAGAGCGCTGGGTTTTGCTCCGCCGCCTTCAGGGCCAGCGGGTGCTCTGCAGCCACCGCCATATAGGTCACCCCCAACAGGGTGTCCGGGCGGGTGGTATAGATGCTGAGTTGCTGTTCGGAATCCTCGATATCAAATGATATCTGCACCCCTTCGGAGCGACCGATCCAGTTGCGCTGCATGGTGCGCACCTGCTCCGGCCACTGCTCCATCCGGTCCAGCTCTTCCAGCAGTTCATCGGCGTAGGCAGTGATTCTGATGAACCATTGTGGTATTTCCCTCCGTTCCACCGGGGCGCCGGAACGCCAGCCGCGACCTTCGATCACCTGCTCATTGGCAAGCACCGTCTGATCCACCGGGTCCCAGTTCACGATCGAGTTTCTGCGATAGACCAGCCCCTTCCGATATAGCTCGATGAAAAGCCACTGTTCCCATCTGTAATAGTCGGGCTGGCAAGTGGCCAGTTCCCTGTTCCAGTCGTAACCGAAGCCCAGTTGCTTCAGTTGCTGCTTCATATATTCGATGTTGGAGTAGGTCCATTTTGCCGGGGCCATGTGATTCTTGATCGCTGCCCCTTCCGCCGGCAGGCCGAAGGCATCCCAGCCCATGGGCTGCAGTACATTTTTCCCCTGCATGCGCTGATAGCGTGAAATGACGTCGCCGATGGTGTAGTTGCGCACGTGCCCCATGTGCAGCTTGCCGCTGGGGTAGGGGAACATGGAGAGGCAGTAGTATTTCTCCCGCTGAGGGTCCTCGGTGACCTCGAAGGTATGGTTCTGCTCCCAATAGGCCCGGGTGTCAGCTTCGATTTTGGCCGCGTTATAACTCTCTTGCATGATGTTGTACGACTGGCGTCAGGATAAAGGAAGGAAAGCGGACAAGCATACCCCAGCCGGCGGGGCAGGTGAAGAAGCATGGAGATGGGTGGCGGGGTGCAACGTGATCGATCTGACTTGAGTTCTTCGGTGCATGGTGCAAACTTAATGGGGTCAGGAGATTCTGAATGCTATAGTCTATTTCAAATGTTATGCGGTGAAACAGTGCAAGGAGTGTAAAGATGGTTCCAGACGATAAACGCGACCCCATCGACCGTCTGACAGACGCTTACGAGCGTATGCTGGAACGGGTCGATGAGATGCTGGAGAAGGCGGAAAACAATACCATTCCGAACCTGAAAAAAAGTATCGAAAACGCCCGTGAGCGGGCGGTAGAGCTGAATGAGCTGACCCGGGAGGAGGCGGAGAAAGTGGCCACCTACGTGGAACGTGACATGAAGGACGCGGCGCATTTTGTGCTGGAGACCGGTGAGCAGTTTCGGGAATGGTGGCGGTTCGACGTCAAGCTGATCGAAGACCGGCTGCTGGAGATGTTTGCCAATGTGGCGGACAAGACCCGGGTAGAGCTGGAAAAGCTTGCCGGCGAGGCGAGAGAGGCATCCCTCTACCATACCGGGGAGGTCACGGGACCTGGTACCCTTGTCTGTACCGGCTGCGGCAAGGAACTCCATTTCCACAAGGCGGGACATATTCCACCCTGCCCCCAGTGTCATGGTACCCGGTTTCAGCGTGGCAGCAGCTGACAGACATAAAAAAACCCGCGACTAGGCGCGGGTTTTTGCCCTGCCGAAAGGGACCGGATCTATTTGATCTTGGCCTCTTTATACATCACGTGCTTGCGCACCTTGGGATCGAATTTCTTGATTTTCATCTTGCCGGACATGGTGCGCTTATTCTTGGTCGTGGTGTAGAAGTGACCGGTGCCGGCGCTGGAAACGAGTCTGATCTTGTCACGCATGATTTAGTTTCTCCTCAGACCTTTTCGCCACGGGCACGCAGATCCGCGAGGATCGTGTCTATACCCTTTTTGTCGATGGTACGCATGCCATTGGATGAGACGCGGAGACGCACCCAGCGATTCTCGCTCTCTACCCAGAAGCGGTGATAGTGCAGGTTGGGCAGGAAGCGGCGCCTGGTTTTATTGTGGGCATGGGAGACATTATTCCCCGCCACCGGCCGCTTACCCGTAACCTGGCATACTTTGGACATTTTGAAATCCTCAAAAAAATCTGTCGTAGCTCTCTGGAGAGCAAAAAAGAGGCAGGATTTATACCAGAGGGGGGTCTATTATGCAAGCTTTATCCGTTTTCTGACCCGCAATTCTGCGTCTCCTGGCGCAATTTTTGGTTTCATAACAATCCCCGTTCTGCCAGCGATGTCATCTCCCCTGCTCCGACGATGATATGGTCCAGCACCCGAACATCGATCAGCGCCAGGGCCTCTTTGAGACGCTGGGTGATGGCGTTGTCCGCCTGGCTGGGTTCTGCCACCCCGGATGGGTGGTTGTGGGCCAGGATCAAGGCGGCGGCGTTGTGTAGCAGGGCGCGCCTCACAACTTCCCGCGGGTGGACCGATGCGCCGTCGATGGTCCCCCGGAACAGCTCCTCGTATTCGATTACTCGGTGACGGTTATCCAGGAACAGACAGGCGAATACCTCGTAGGGATACCCGCCCAGACGCGCCTGCAGGTAGTCCCGGGTCCGCTCCGGGCTGGTAAGGGCATCCAGCCGCTTCAATGATTCCCGCAGCTGGCGTCGGGACATCTCCATCACGGCTTGCAGCTGGGCGTATTTTGCGCTTCCCAGGCCGTGGCTGGCACAGAATTGCTGCCGTTCCGCCGCCAGCAGCGGCCGTAGTCCGCCGTATTCGGAGAGCAGCCCCCGGGCCAGGTCCACCGCGCTTTTGCCTTTGACACCGGTTCGCAGAAAGATTGCCAGCAGCTCCGCATCCGTGAGGGCGGCGGGTCCCCGCTGCAGTAGTTTCTCCCTTGGCCGCTCTTCTGCGGGCCAGTCGTTGATTCCCATGCTCCACTCCCTGTGGTCTTGTTCATCCCTGATTAGAAGATTAAATCAGAGCAACAGCAATCTCCAGTGCTAATCCGGGTTATTTTTGTGGAACTGTTTCAGGGATATCAAAATAGAGGGAGTCAGAATGAGGGGTCCGGTACTATAATTCTGAGTTCTTACTTCTGACTTCTGACTTTTGAATATGAATGGTAAACGGGTGCTGGTTGGGGTGACCGGGGGGATCGCTGCCTATAAATCGGTGGAGCTGGTGCGCCTGCTGCGCCGGGCGGGGGCTGAGGTGCAGGTGGTGATGACCCGCGCGGCAACCGAATTCATCACCCCCATGACCCTCCAGGCCATCTCTGGCAGGGTGGTACGCCAGCAGCTCTTTGAT
>JAUUYI010000104.1 GCA_030590525.1 Sedimenticola sp.
AGAACTGGGATATCAGTATGCCTGCCATGTAAGCCAGGCGTTGGCCAGCATGGATCACCATATGGTGGAGGCCTGGGCGCTGCACGCTATGGACACTTACGACCGGGAGGGGTTGAGACCGGCTCTGGAGGTGATTCGACGGCTCGACCGATTTGCCCAGGAGAGTCTCGAGCGTGCATCCGGGTGTGTGCTGGAGGAGAAGAGGGGGATTCTGCTTGGTTTTCTCCATGGGCTCTCCGGACGTCGGCTCAAGCTGGAGGAGTCGGACCAGATCTATACCGATACCGAGACTATCTATCTACCGCCGGTACTGACACGCCTGCCGGAAGAGGGCGACAACTTCGTTCTCTACAAGGCGATGTCGGTCTCCCTCTGGGCCCAGATTCGTTACGGGACCTTCCGTTGCCCACTCCTCGAGACCCTTACGAAACAGCCGGACCCGGCGCGTTTTCTAAGCCTGTTTCAGGTATTGGAGACATTGCGGCTGGATGCTGTGATCAGGCGGGAACTGCCGGGGCTGCATCGGGAGATGGGGCGTATCGGTCGCCTGCTGGGAGATTGGGAAACGGCTGATGAGTGGCGTTCCCTGCGTCGGCGCCTGGCCCAACCCGGCACCAGCGCTGCAGACGTGTTGTGCCTGGCGGAGGAACTGCAGCATCGCCTGGAACCCTGCCAGCCCTTCCCCTGGCAGGGCATGTTGCAGCCAGAGGTGGTTGAGGCCTGTATGGCGGCGCGGTTGGAGCGGGAGAAGGCAAAATTCCGGGTCACTCTCAAGCTGCTTGAGGAAGAACAGGATCAGGGAGAACAGCAGCGCCAGAGGCAGGAGCAGACCGGGGAGAGGCGTTTTTCCAAACGGGAGCAGGCCGCTCCCGAGTTGCCGGAAGGGATGCGGACCGAGATCCTGCTCGACGGAAAACCGATGCCCCTGCCGGAAGAGGTGAAGGGGCTGATCAGTTCCATCATCGTGGATTTGGGTGAGATCCCGGATGAGTACCTCGAGCCGGCCGGGCCAGGGGAGTACGACCCGGCCCTGTTCCAGGACGATACAGCGGATCCGGACGAGGTATGGAGCGGGGTCTACCACGAGGAGGGAGCTCATCTCTACCCAGAGTGGGACTACCGCCGTCAACACTACCGGAAGAACTGGTGTGCAGTCCGAGAGAAGAGTGTGCCGCCGGTCTACGATACATTCGTCACGGAGACGCTGGCACGTCATATCGGACTGGTGAAACATTTGCGGCGTATCTTCGAGGCGATGCGTGACGAGAACCGACGGCTGAAGCGCCAGAATCACGGTGATGATGTGGATCTGGATGCCTTGGTGGAGGCGCTGGCAGATGCACGGGACGGGCGGGAGATGTCAGAGCGGTTGTTCATCCGACTGCATCGGACCGAGCGCAATATCGCGGTGATCTTTATGGTGGACATGAGCGGCTCCACCAAGGGGTGGATCAACGACGCCGAGCGGGAGTCACTGGTTCTTTTATGCGAGTCCCTGGAGGCCCTGGGTGACCGCTACGCCATCTACGGCTTTTCCAGTATGACCCGCAAGCGGTGTGAGTTGTACCACATCAAACACTTCGAGGAGCCCTACGATACGGAGGTGAAGGCCCGTATCAGCGGGATACGGCCCCATGACTATACCCGCATGGGATTTGCGATACGCCATCTGACCCGGGTATTGAACGAGGTGGATGCAAAGACCCGGATACTTATCACGCTTTCCGACGGCAAGCCGGATGATTACGACAACTATCGGGGTGAATATGGCATCGAGGATACCCGGCGGGCGCTGATCGAGGCGCGGCGGGAAGGGGTGCATCCCTACTGCATCACCATCGATGAGCTGGCCAGAGAATACCTGCCTCACCTCTATGGACCGGCGGCCTATACGGTGATCGACGATGTCAGGGTGTTGCCCATGAAGGTGTCGGATATCTATCGCCGCTTGACTACTGTCTGATGTGTCAACCCGGCACTCCTTTTAACTCAAGTTGCGGAGTCCAAATGATATAAAAGGCTGAATCAGACCGTCTCTTCTTCCTCTAAGGAGAAGGATAGGATGAAGGGGATTTGATAAATCGCTTGTTCCCTTGATCAAGTGGGTGGATTACCGTTGTAGGGTCGAATTCATTCGGCCGATTCGGTGCTCGAATAAATTCGACCCTACATTTCTGCTGACAGCAATGAACTCCGAAACTTGAGTTTTAAGAATTCCTTCATTGAGAAAGCGCGCCGCGTTTGATAAATTAATCAGTTCCTAAGCGGTCTGAGTGGAGGGCGTATGATCAGGGTGCTGCTCGTTGACGACCATGAGCTGGTTCGCACCGGTTTTCGCCATATCCTCTCCAGTGATCCCGAGATAGTGAGCCCCAAAACCGTCAGTACCTATCGCCATCGCCTGTTCGAGAAGCTTCAGGTGGGTACCGATGTGGGGCTGACCCACCTGGCCCTGCGTCATGGGCTGATCGGCAACTAACACACCAATATGGGATTCGACATCGATTGCCGGCGCTGTTCGCGATTGTCTGTGTTCCTCGACCAGGTGAAACAGGCACATCCAGGCTATCATGCCCGTCCAGTTCCCCCATTCGGTGATCCCCGGGCGCAACTGCTGATCGTTGGGCTGGCCCCCGGCATGCATGGAGCCAATGCCAGCGGGCGCCCATTCACCGGTGACCATGCAGGTATTCTGCTCTATGAGACGCTCTACAGGTATGGGTTCAGCAGTGCGTCGGAGTCCCTCTCTGCCAGCGATAACCTGCAACTGCTCAACTGCCGTATCACCAATGCAGTGAAATGCCTGCCACCTCAGAACAAACCGAAGGGAGATGAGATCAACAACTGCAACACCTACCTGAGTGGAGAGCTTGACACCTTACCGAAAGGAGGGTTGGCGCTGGCCCTTGGGTCCATCGCCCATAAGGCGGTGCTCAAGGCGGCAGGGGTGAAACTTTCGGCGTACCGCTTCGGCCACGGGGAGGTACATCTCCTGCCCGCTGGATTACGCTTGCTCGACTCTTATCATTGCAGCCGTTACAACACTCAGACCCGCAGGCTTACCCCTGACATGTTTCGTTCGGTGTTCGCCAAGGCCAGAGAGATGCTGGAAGAGAGCAACGGTGACCGTGAATAGATTGATGGGATGCTACATATCGTCGGGACGCCGTATAATCCTGGCATGGGACAGGAAAAGCCGCCAGTAAACTTCGATTACGCGACCTTTCTCGAGACGTTGACCAGCCGCCCCGGTGTCTATCGGATGCTGGACGGTGGCGGAAACGTGCTCTATGTGGGCAAGGCGCGGAATTTGAAGCGGCGGGTGAGCAGCTATTTTTCACGCTCGCTCAATCGGCGTCTGCAGCTGATGGTTGCAAAGATTCAGAGTATCGAAGTAACGGTGACCCACACCGAAGCTGAGGCGCTGATCCTCGAGAATACCCTGATCAAATCACTCAAGCCTCGTTACAACGTTTTGTTACGGGACGACAAGAGTTACCCCTACATCTTTCTGTCCGATGGAACTTTTCCCCGGCTCGCCTTCCACCGTGGGGCGAAACGGGAGAAGGGTCGCTATTTTGGTCCTTACCCGAGCGCCGGAGCGGTGCGGGAAACCCTGCGTCTGATGCAGAAGCTGTTTCCGGTACGGCAGTGCGAAGAGAGTTTTTATCGCAATCGCTCACGGCCCTGTCTTCAGTACCAGATCAAACGTTGCGGTGCGCCGTGCGTCGAGTGGGTGACTGAGGCGAGGTACGGCGAGGGTGTACAGGATGCAACGCTGTTTCTGGAGGGACGGGCTGACCGAGTCATCACTGGTCTGGTGAAACGCATGGAACAGGCCGCTGAAACCCTGGAGTTTGAGCAGGCGGCACACTATCGGGATCAAATCGCCAGTCTCAGCCGTATTCAGGAGCGCCAGTACGTGTGCGGTGAACGAGGTGACCTGGACATCCTTGCCTGCGCAGTCAGTGAAGGGGTCGCCTGTGTACAGCTGTTTTTCGTCCGCCATGGACAGAATCTCGGAAACAAGCTCTTTTTTCCCCGAATCCCGAAACAGGAAAAGGAGAAACGTATACTCACTGCCTTCCTCGGGCAGTACTACATCGGTCGCCAGATCCCTGGCGAGATCATCGTCAGTAGTGAACCGGAGGACCGGGAACTGCTGGAGCAGGTCCTGGGAGAGCAGGCCGGGCGACAGGTAGTCATACACCATGCGGTACGCGCAGACCGGGCCCGCTGGCTGAAGATGGCGTTACAGAATGCCGACCTGGCGCTACAGGCGCGTCTGGCCAGTCGGGATGGGATGCAGTGGCGTGTCGAGGCGCTGCAGACAGCGATGGGCCTGGATGAAGCACCGACCCGCATGGAGTGTTTCGATGTCAGTCACACGGGCGGCGAGCTGACGGTGGCTTCCTGCGTAGTGTTTGATCAGCAGGGACCGGTCAAATCGGATTATCGACGCTTCAATATCAATGGGATAGTGCCGGGAGACGACTACGCCGCCATGGAGCAGGCGTTGAATCGGCGTTACCGCAGAATACAGGCGGGGGAAGGGCGTCTTCCCGACATACTATTTATCGATGGGGGTAAGGGGCAGCTGAGTGCCGCCGCCCGGGTCCTTGAGGAGCTGGCGGTGACGGGTGTGCTGTTGGTCGGGGTGGCCAAAGGTGCGGATCGCAAGGCAGGTATGGAGCAGCTCTTCTTGTTCGGAAAACAGGTGCCGATTATACTGCCAGCAGATTCACCGGCGTTGCACCTGATCCAGCAGATTCGTGACGAGGCACACCGATTCGCCATCACCGGCCATCGGCAGCGACGGGCACGCGATCGCAGGATTTCCACCCTGGAGTCAATCCCTGGAATAGGTCCGAAGCGTCGTCAGTGCCTGCTGAAACAGCTGGGAGGGCTGCAAGGGGTAGCCAGGGCTGGTGTGGAAGATCTGTCTCGCGTGAGCGGCATCAGCAGCCAGCTGGCAGAGCAGATCTACGCGGCTTTCCACGATTAGCCCGTTAACCGGATTTACTGTGCGGGGTAGTAGCGTTGCCTGTAGAATCTGCTTCAGATGCCTGAGCACGACAGCTTTACCCTACAGCTCCTGATTGAAGACAAGACTGAACAGCTATGGATTTTAATATCCCCAACCTTTTGACAATGCTGCGGATTTTACTGATCCCGGTATTTGTCGTCATATTCTACCTTCCCTGGGAATGGGCGTGGCAGGTCTGTGCAGCGGTGTTTGCGCTGGCTGCTGTAACCGACTGGCTGGATGGCTATCTGGCGCGACGCCTGAACCAGGTTTCTGCCATGGGTGCCTTTCTCGATCCGGTGGCGGATAAGCTGATGGTCTCCACCGCACTGATTTTGCTGGTCCAATCCGATCCTACGCCGGCGTTGTCTGTTCCTGCTGTGGTTATCATCGGGCGTGAGATCGCTGTCTCAGCCTTACGGGAATGGATGGCTGAAATCGGTGCGCGTGCCCGGATAGCCGTTTCCATGATCGGTAAGATCAAGACCACAGTACAGATGACCGCAATCTTTCTGCTGCTGTTCCGGGTGGATGTATGGACCCTGCCGACCTATATCGTTGGCTATGTTCTTCTATACCTGGCAGCGGTGTTGACACTCTGGTCTATGATCGTTTACCTGAAGGCGGCTTGGCCAAGTCTGACCAGCGGTGTCAGTCGCTGATCGATTTTGCTTGACAGTTACAGCCAATTGGCTAGAATGTCGCGCTTATCCAGCGATGCGGGAATAGCTCAGCTGGTAGAGCACAACCTTGCCAAGGTTGGGGTCGCGAGTTCGAATCTCGTTTCCCGCTCCAAGCCTACGAAAACCCCGAGCTGCGCTCGGGGTTTTTTGTGAAGCCCTCGCTTTCAAGAGAAAGTGGTGGACAGAAGGTGGAAAAGTGCGGTGCAATGCCGGATAATTCCATACTCAGAATATTGTTATGCCAAGGCTGAGTGGCAGAGTGGTTATGCAGCGGCCTGCAAAGCCGTGGACCTCGGTTCGATTCCGGGCTCAGCCTCCATTTTTAATACCAATTAAATCAAGTAGTTAAGGCGCCTTTAAGCGCCTTTTTTTATGTCCGCCGGGGCGTAAAAAACACCTGAAAACAGCCTATACCCACTGGAATCGGCCTAATATAAGGGTGAAAAAGTGGGTGCCCACGCGTATGATGAGCAAATAGCCGTGGACGCCAATAATAGGGGGCCATCGATCATGGCGACAATCAGGAAACGCAAGTCTGGGACTATAGAGGTTATCTTCCGGTGCAAGAGACTCTTTCCAGGGCAGATCACCCGAACCTTTGATGATGAGGAGGAGGCAAAGATTTTTGTCCAGAGAGTTGAGAATAAATTTAAGAAAGGTATTCTCCCGTCGCAGTTTGCTCAGGAGGCCATCGAGCGCAAGCGAGGTGGATTTACCGATCGTACCCTGAAGACTTTGATCAAGGAGTATCAGAAATCGACATCGCTATCCCAGGAAGACCAGGACAAGATGCGTATTCACATCGAAAGGCTGGGTGACGAGAGTTTCTTGAAGATTGACTATTACTGGGTTGAGCGGTGGATTATGTCGATGAAGCGGGAAGACAATCTGGCTCCAGGGAGCATCCGCAAGCATGTCGGTTCGCTGTCCCGCTTGTTCACTTGGGCAGCTAACAAGGGGATGATGAACGAAAATCCTATTCTGAGACTTCCCAGAGGCTACGCTGGCTACACCGAGGAGGATGAGATATTTGCCAAAAAGAGGGTGGACAATAGCCGCGATGTGCGCATTCCGCCTGAAGATATAGTGAAGATTATGGAAGTAATTGACGGCAAGCGGAAGCAATCGGATGCGCGACGGCATCTGGAAATCCCCGATTCCGATGAAACCCGTCTGATTTTTACCTTGGCGGTTGAATCGGCCATGCGCCTGCGTGAAATGTATACACTTAGTGAAGCACAAGTCAGCCTGGATAAACACACGATATTTCTGGATAAGACCAAAAACGGTGACAAGCGACAGGTGCCTTTGTCGTCGG
>JAUUYI010000291.1 GCA_030590525.1 Sedimenticola sp.
CATCAAGCAGATTCAGAGTCGCAGGATGGGCAAAGCGCAGCGTACCCATCAAAAGCCGCACTGCCTACCCCGGTGATGGGCACGGCGCTTCGCGCCTTTGCCCATCCTACACAATCGCCAGGGGTCAGAGTCAAACCGCGCAAGGCATGGGACTCCGACTCCTTGCCTCAGTAACCGCTTGATTTTTTTATTCTCTGAATCGTAGGATGGGGAAAGCGCAGCGACGGATCCACCAAAGCTCCGCAGCCTGGTGGATCCGCTCCGCTTGATCCACCCTACTTTAATAAGGCTCTATAAGGCTCTTGCCTGACCTTATTGAAAAGTTACCAGACGAGTAGCCATGTCATTTGAATTACTGTTTCTTTTTGGCGCAGGGTTTTTCGGTGGTGTTCTTAACTCAATCGCAGGCGGCGGCAGTTTTATTACGTTCCCGGCGCTGCTCTTTGTTGGTGTGACCCCAATCAGCGCCAATGCGACCAATACCTTTGCTTCCTGTGCCGGATACCTGAGCGGTGCTTATGCGTTTCGCAAGGATCTATACGCACAAAAAGAGGCGTTGCCACGGATTATTCTTATCAGCCTAATCGGTGGAATTGCGGGCGCCTGGCTGCTGCTCCAGACACCAGATTCACTGTTTCTTGAAGCGGTCCCCTGGCTACTCTTATTCGCAACCACCCTCTTTATCTTTGGTGGAAAACTTAATAGCGCACTGAAAAAACTCGCCTCCCGTCACCGGCACGCCTCATCTATCGGAACGCTGTTACTGCTGCTGATGCTGCTGGGGGTATCTATCTACGGTGGATTCTTTAATGCCGGACTGGGAATCATAATCCTCAGCTATCTGGCATTGGCAGGGTATTCCAATATCAACACCATGAACGGCCTGAAACTACTCGTCTCCTCCACCGTGTCACTGATAGCCATCGTCCTGTTCACCTACGATGGCGTAATAGCCTGGCATGAGGGCACCATTGTCTTGCTCGGAACGCTGGCAGGCGGATATGTTGCCGCCCATATTTCCCGTCAACTCCCGCAAAAATATGTAAGAGCTTTTATCACGCTCGCCAGCAGCGGCATCACAGTCTACTTCTTCTTCGATGTCTATGCCGGATAGTGGAAGATGGGGGCAACCCAAATTAAGAACCCCGTAACCGCGGTGTCTACCCCGGTGATGGGCACGGCGCTTCGCGCCCTTGCCCATCCTACACAAAGCCTGGATAACATAATCGTGGCTGCCTGATTTTATTATTCTCTGAATCGTAGGATGGGCAAAGCGCAGCGTGCCCATCAAAAGCCGCATCAGGCTTCCAGCGCCTCCCGCTGCGCCTCGAGTGCCTCCCAGCGCTGGTAGGCCTGATCCAGTTCCGTTTCCACGGTGGCCAGCCTTCCCTGGCTGCTGGCGACCTTATCCCCCCCCCCTCCTCCCGGCTGATAGAGCGCCGGGTCAGCCAGCGTCTGCTGCAGGCCAGCCAGTTCCGTCTCCAGTGTCTCGATCCGCCCCGGCAGGCCGTCCAACTCCCGTTGCGCCTTGTAGCTCAGCTTTTTCGCCGCCGACCGCCCTCCCGCAGCGGATCGCCGCTGCACTGCAACGCCCTTCTCCGCCCTCTTCTGTCCCTCATCAAGGCCACGTTGCCGTAACCAGTCATCGTAACCGCCCACATACTCGGCCACCCGGCCATCACCCTCCAACACCAGGGTGCTGGTGACCACGTTGTTCAGAAAGGTACGGTCATGACTCACCAGCAACAGGGTGCCCTGGTATTCCAGCAGCAGCTCCTCCAGCAGTTCCAGGGTATCTACATCGAGGTCATTGGTCGGCTCGTCCATCACCAGCACGTTGGCCGGCCGGGCGAAGAGACGGGCCAGCAGCAGGCGGTTCCGTTCGCCCCCGGAGAGCGACTTCACCGGCTGGCGCGCCCGATCCGGGGTGAACAGAAAATCCTGCAGGTAGCTGATCACATGCTTCGGGTGCCCATTCACCTCCACCTTATCACTGCCATCGGCCACGTTGTCCTGCACCGACATTTCATCGTCCAACGCTGCCCTCAGCTGGTCGAAATAGGCCACCTCCAGCCGGGTCCCGTGACGCACCTCGCCTTCATCAGGATCGAGCTTCCCCAACAGCAGGTTGAGCAGCGTGGTCTTCCCCGCACCATTGGGTCCTATCACGCCGATCCGGTCTCCGCGCAGAATGGTGGTGGAGAAGTCGCGGATTATCGGCTCGTCATCCCAGCTGTAGCTGATATGCTCCACCTCGGTTACCAGCTTTCCAGAACGCTCGGCGCCCTGTAGCGACATCCGCGCCTGACCTTCCTGGTTGCGCCGCCGGCTGAACTCTGCCCGCATCGCCTGCAGCGCCCGTACCCGGCCCTCATTGCGTGTACGGCGCGCCTTGATTCCCTGGCGTATCCACACCTCCTCCTGGGCCAGTTTCCGATCGAAGCGGGCGTTCGCCTGCGCCTCCGCATTCAGTTGCTCCTCCTTGCGGCGCAGGAAGTTTGCATAATCCCCGGGCCAGTCGGTCAGCCTCCCCCGGTCCAGCTCGATGATGCGGGTAGCCAGGTGGCGCAGAAACATTCGATCATGCGTCACGAACAGCAACGTGCCACCATAACCGAGCAGGAACTCTTCCAACCAATCGATGGACTCGATATCAAGGTGGTTGGTCGGCTCGTCCAGCAGCAGCAGGTCAGGGCCCTGAACCAAGGCTCTCGCCAACAGGGCCCGGCGCTTGAGACCACCCGAGAGGGAGGAAAACTCCACATCCGGCTCGAGAGAAAGACGCGAGATCACCCTCTCCACCTGCTGTTCGGTCTGCCAGCCATCCGCCGCCTCCAGTTCATGTTGAACCTGGGAGAGACGCTGTAAAAGCTGATTGCTGCCATTCGTGGCCAGCTGTACGCTGAGCTGATGATACTGGCTCACCAGTTCCCCCAGCTTACCCAGGCCACTGGAAACCAGTTCGAAGACACTACCGGTAATATCTGAGGGTACCTCCTGTATCAATCGGGTGATACGCCCCCCCCTGCTGTATCGCAATCTCACCTTCATCCGGCTGAAGTTCGCCGGCAATCAGTTTCATCAGAGTGGATTTTCCGGCGCCATTCCGGCCCAGCAGGCAGACACGCTCGCCCCGCTCGATGGAGAGGTTAAGCCCCTCCAGTAGAGCGGGTCCACCAAACCCAAGTTGTATGTTGCGCAGTGTAATCAGCGCCATTCGGCTCACCTGCAGATCAAAATGCTGAGTGCATGATAGCAGACAGTATCCCTGCTGCCCGTTACCGGGCGCTGAAATAATAGGGTGTTGTAGTGGCGAAAGCCGGCACGAATATGTGAAGATTGGCGCACGGTCACCTGGGAGGCTGTCGGATTTAACGCTAATCGGCTGCAAATCCCTGGAGAGCGATCA
>JAUUYI010000119.1 GCA_030590525.1 Sedimenticola sp.
AGTCATCGCCACCCAGCTGATTGTTGCCGTGGCTGGCCAGCACCTCCACCACGTCATCTTCCAGCCGCACCACGGACACATCGAAGGTGCCGCCACCGAGATCATAGACCAGGATCTGTTTCCGGCCCTCGGAGCCGCTTTCGTAGGCCAGCGCAGCCGCCGTAGGCTCGTTGATGATGCGTGCCACATCCAGGCCGGCAATCTCTCCCGCGTCTCTCGTGGCCTGGCGCTGGGCGTCGGAGAAATAGGCCGGGACCGTAATGACCGCCTTGCGCACCTCTTCACCAAGATAAGACTCGGCTACCGCCTTCAACCGTTTGAGGATCAGGGCGGAAATCTCCTGAGGCGTGTATTCCTGCCCCCCCAGGTCGACCTTCAGATCACTGCCCATGCGCCGCTTGATGGAGCGCACCGACCGCTCCGGGTAGAGACTGTATTGATTCCAGGCCGCTTCGCCCACCAGCAGGGCACCGTCATCCGCCAAGCCAACCACCGAGGGGAGCAGCCTGGAGCCATTGCTCACCTCCAGCACCTCCACCCTGCCCTCTTGGACGACAGCAACCTCGGAATTGGTGGTGCCCAGGTCGATCCCTATAATGGTCTCGCTCATGATTCAGATGCCTTCTTGTTCACGACGACTTCGGCCAGACGCAACACCTGGTCGGCACGCAGGAAACCCTTGCGCGCCTCGGCCAGCACAATCGCATCATCCCGGTCATCTCTTTCTTCTTTTCCACAGACCCGCATGGTGTTTGGATCCATGCGCTTCCCCACTGGCTCCAGAGGCGTGATCTGATAGCGGGTCAGCAGACCATCCAGACGGCGCAACGTTATCTCCAGGCCCTCGACGACACCCCTGATCAAGCGCCTCTTTCTGCCGCCCGGGCGCCGCAACAGGCGTGGCCGATACGTCAGCAGGCTCTGCCTGGTGGCCTCGATCCGATCGCGCAGTTCCAGGATTTCCAGCAGCAGTGGGCGCTCGGCCAGCTGTCGAAGCTCATCTCTCTCCTGGCGGCGCCGAAGCAGTTCACTGCTGAACTGCAGGTTGTTCTCGCGCAGGCCGTCGATCAGCTCCCGGGAGTGATCCAGGGCCTGCTTGACCTGACGGGACTCCAGTCTGACCTCATTTTTCAACGCTGCCAGCTCGGTGAACAGGGTAAACAGATCGATCTCCCCGGACGCCTCCTGCGGTTCCCCATCCTCTGTTGCGGCTGTGTCCAGATAGTGCCGAAACTGCTCGACCAACTGCTCTTTAAGATCAGTGTCCATCATTTTTTACCCACCCGGGAGCGACCCGCAGCAGTTCACGCAACAAATCGACCCCGGGCCGCCTCGGTTGACGGCTCTTCAACAGCCGCTCCAACAGATCGACTGGAGTCGGCAGGTCAGTATTGAACAGTGCATATTCCATGCGTTTCTTTTTGCTCCGGATCAATTCGTAGGCGGCACGGATGGACTGGAAGGCCTCCGGATCCTGCTCCGCCGGGCAGCGGCGGATTGCCGTGAGGTAGGCCTGGTGAATGATTTCATCGGTCGCATCGCGGGCGACGCCGAGTGTCAGATAGGGATCTTGCATCAGAATAGGTCGAACTGGTCCGGGTCGTCTTTTGGTACCTTCTTACGGGGCTTTTTGCGGGGCTTCGGCTGCGCTGACCCACCCGGGGTATCATCCACCAGCCTGCCCGGATCGAAATCTCCCTCCAGTAGCTCCTCCATCAAACGATTCACCCTTTCCGGTCCCGTCTCTCCGGCCTCATTGTTCCCCATGATCATGTCGATAATCCGTTTCATTTCCCCTACGCCGGGCAGGCCCTCAGGGCGCTCATCGAAATCGAAGGGATCGAATGGCTCATCATCCGGCTCCATGAAAGGAAAACTCTCACTCAGCAGCTCGCTAATCCGATGAGCGGTGCGTGTATCACCATCCGCATTCGCGCCCTCAGAGGCCGCCTCCAGCCGCTGACGATCTCCAAAGGAGATTGGGATGAACGTCTCCTCCCGGCTGGCGTCAATCTGATGAAAAACGAAAACCGGGGCATCAGGCCAACGTTTCAGTGCGGCCCGGGCGTAGGGGATGCGTAGATAACTCAGTTCAAGGCGCAACCAGGTCTCGCACATGCGCTCCATCTCAGTCAAGGAAAAATCAAGCCCGGCAGCGCTCTTCAGGGGCACTTCCAGGAACTCCACCGCCTCGAAAAGAGCATCCTCGTCCTCATCCGCCGATTCGCTGAGGGCATGGATCAGTGCCAACACCTGTTCCCGGGTCGCCCGCCTTGAGGGCCTTGGGATCCGCGCCTGTTTCAGAACGGTGGCCATTGGGCGTCCCATTCGCCCCGCCTCCATGAGCAGTTGGAAGCGGCCCACGAGCCCACCGCCCGTTCGCTCGAAGCCGGACAAAAAACAGCTCCGCGCCACGGCTCTGTCACCGCCACTCAGTTCGAGAACAGCCCGTACAAGATCGACCCGGCCCTGGGCCTGTTCCGTACGGGTCCAGCTTGCAGCCTCTTCGAGTTCCTTGCGCGCCAGTGGGATCTTTTTCTGCTGGATCTGTTTGCGAGCATGGGCAAGGTGGGAATTCAACAGGATATCCCGCACCCTGGGGTTGATGGGGTCGAGCTCCAGTGCACGACGCGCGAAGCGGGTGGCCTTCTTGAAGGCGCTGCTCGCAATCGCCGTCTCCACCGCCTCCGTCAACACCTCGCTATCCTCCGGATAGCGGGAGAGGGCCTCATCCAGCAGGCGACGCGCATCTTTCAGCTTGCCTTCACTCCGATACAGACGAATCAACTCCAGATAGCTGGGCTGGTCGTCCGGATCGCATTGCAGGGCACGCTCCAAGGCATTCAGAGCGGGTGGATTGGGCGGCCCGCTCTTCAACCATTGCCGCGTCGTGCGGCGCAGAATCAGCGCCTCGCTCAAAGCGCTGTCCGGGTCCTGTCGTAGCTCCGGCTCATCCAGTATCAGACAGAGATCGGACCAGGCGTTGAATATCTCATGCGGAGGCGCCTCCTCCTCCATACGCAAGGCAGCGATACGATCCCGATGAAAACGGGGCAACTGACCCAGCGACTTGATGTACGCGGACTCCCCCCGAGGATGAGAAACCAGGATGCGCATTGCGATCTCCCGCACATACTCGCCTCCCAAGATCTCCTTGTTGCGCAGAAGAAAGCGCAACAGTTTGTCCGCGTTGGGACGATTCCCCAGCTGGCGCAGTTCCTGGGCCAGTCGAAGCTGCTCAGCCGACCACCCCTTCAATGCGCTGGCAAAGCGGCGTTCCGCCGTCCCCATGCCCTGGTAGCGGCGCAGAAATTCCGGGGTCGGCGATTGGCTTGCCCTGATCGTTCTACTCAAAGGGTGAAAAGGTGATCCGGCAGAGACCCTATCCAACAGGGCTTCGGCTCCAGAGGCGTCGCTGTCCAACAGGGAGAGGGCCTTTAGAATCTGGCGGAAGTCCCGAAAAGGAGAGCGGAAAGAAATGGCCTTTAACTGCTGCTCCATTTCGGCATCCTGGCCTCTGCAATAGGCCTGCAAGGCCCCCATGGCCAGGGGGAAATCACGGCGCAGCGGATCATCTGCGGCAAAGAGATCCAGAAGTGCTTCCTGTCCAGCCAGCACCTGGACCGCACAGAGTACGCGCAGCCTAGGCAAATCGCCCCGTTCTTCGATCTGCTTACGCTGTTCCTGAACCAGTTGGAGCGCTGAATCGATCTGACCGCTTTGAAACAGCAGTTCGATATAAGTTGGATCAGCGAGAAATCTGTCACAGGATTCGGCACGATTGCGCCAGATAACAGCAGCCTCTTTGAACATGCCCTTATCCGCCAACCCGCGGGCCCGTCCTACATAGGCCTCGGCCAGAAACTCAATCCACTCTGGCCGCTGCTCCTGCTGAAGCATTGCTTTGAGGGTGGCAACTGCATCTTTATACTTTCCGGCCTGTAACAGGTTCCTGCCCTGGGCTTCCAGCTCCTCCAGGGAAAGTCTAACCTGATGCGTTGAACTACCCACCCTCGGTTTGCGAATCTTTTTTCGTTTTCTGGCCATAAAAGTTGTTGGAAACAGTTCCGAAGTGTCTCCTCCGTTTTGTTCAACCCATCAGTGAGCTGTAATACGCATGAACTCATTCAGATAGATGTAATCTTCCCCTATACCCGTGGTGAGTAACAGAGCCCAGTTGAGCGGGTAAAGATCAGGAATAAAAACAGCCTCCCAGGTATCATTGATCTCCTTTTTTGAGTCACATTCGAGCCCGCGCAGGCTGGCTAGCAGTGAGCGCCGTATGTGAGACCTCGCATGATCATCCATCGTGGCACGAAAAATCTCCTGTTGCTCATGTGACCAGGAGTAATAGGCGGGATCCACAGCAATCAAAGCCCTGCGAGCTGCGACTTCTATAGCGGATTTATCGAAAGGGTGTGACATGAGACGTACTCAACAAAAAAACTGGCGCGCCACATAGCGAATCCAAATCGCGGTCGCTTCGAGCACTGGTACACATCTTATGCTTACGATGATAGCCCACTCTTGCCACCCGACTGTAACATCGTCAGACGGTGTCAGGCAGGATTAAGTGATGTTTTGCTGATTTTTCGGCAAAATATAGGGCTAGAAAAGACACTAAGTAAGCGCCCTATCTAATTGATTTAATTGAATGGAGGCTGAGCCCGGAATCGAACCGAGGTCCACGGCTTTGCAGGCCGCTGCATGCTATATAGATCAATAAGTTACAGTCTATGCCACTCGTTATGCCACTCAAGCAGGCATAATATTCCTACTCTCGGCTGACCCCACTCTCTCCTTCCTCTTGTGCCCTATTCCTTTTCACCGGTCGCCACTTGAGTAACACAATTCGCCAGGGACAGGTTGGCATGGCCTGAATTTCTTTTCCGCCTAACCTTTCTCCACTGCAATCTACAGAAACTCCATTACGCAGGTCTTAGGCAGGATGGTCGAATCCGCACGCGGGGGATTATCCAGTAAAAGTTGATCACCCGTGACCAGAATAGCATCCGTGCTCTGCAGAAGACACCAAAGGTGATCATCGCCCGGGTCCGGTGCACCATGATATTCGACCGGTTCCCGCCATACTGCATTGGCGGTGATTTCGCTCAAGATTTGATCCACTTCATCCGTCGATAAGCCATGCAACTTGCGCAATTTCGGTCGCAAAAGCACATCGCGATATTCTTGCAACAATGCCGGAGATAATAGGTGCATTATCCTTCCATCAAGCATTGCATCGACGATTCTAGCCGTGGGACTGTCGATGTCATTGCTCAGCATACCGGCTACAAGCACGTTTGTATCAATAATCAATAAGCGAGGAATCATTTCCCACGCAACTGGCGAGTTTCTTTCAACGCAACGGACAACGCCTGATTTTCAGCTAATTCTGATCTGGTTCTGGCCTTTGCCACCAAATCACTTGCTCTGGCCATAGTGCGAATGCCTCGCATGCGCAGGCTTTCCGCGACAATACTGCCAATGGTACGCCCCTGCCGTGCTGCGGTTTCTTTCAATGCTTGATGCAGTTCATCATCCAGGGTGATTGTTAGTCGAGTCATATGGTTAGCCTCCAGACACATAGAGACAACATAACACCAGGACATCAACGCATCAATATTCCGTTTAGCAGATACCTCCAGTTGAAGAGATAGTATGGAATGGGCACAACAGCGTTTTAACGAGCCCAGCCAGACCAATTGCAATTGTTAATTTTACCCTTCCACTTTACACTATCGCGCTACGTTCCCGCACTGCAGAAGGGTAGTTCGCCTTGACCACAAATTCCGAAACAATTACCGCCCCTTCTCTGGAAGAAGATCCCTTTCTATACGATAGCGACCAGCTTCACGCCATCGCCGGGGAATCCGTTGTTCGCCAGGGGCTGGCCTATTTCAAGGAAAACCGGGTCATGGACCTGGATCTCGAAGAAAACGGGCTTTTCGCCCGGGTTGAGGGAGGAAGGCCGGATTTCCCCTACACTACTCAGTTGACCTACGAAGACGATGGCAGCCTGTATGTGAGCTGCGACTGTGACTTCGCGGAAGAACCCGTGTGCAAACACGCGGTGGCTGTACTCTACAGCTATGCCGCCGGGCGGGCCGGAGGCGAGGAGTCGTTCGCAAGCGCCAAAGACGGCGCCATCGAGGAACGCACCCAGCGCGGGCGCACCGAGGTGAAGGTAAGGCACTTGAGCGGCGAACCCTGGTTCGGCGCCTGGCGCGCCGCTTCGGTCACCTCCACCACCCGGCGTCCACAGAGCTACCGGGTCCATATCCGCGCGCTGAACAAGCGCTCCAACTACTGCACCTGCCCGGATTTCGCCGTCAATCAGCTCGGCACCTGCAAACACATCGAGGCGGTGCTGCATAAGATCAGCAAACGCCGTGACTATAGGAAGATCAAGGATCAGGCTCCGCCTTATCCATTTATCTACCTGGCCTGGGATCTGGAAAAGCCTCCCCGGATCCGGGTACACCGAACGCCCGGGGTTCAAGCGGATCTGGCGAAGCTCCTGGACGACTGGTTCGATGCGGCCGGGATATTCAAAGGCCACCTCCCGGACGACTTCTTCCGATTTGCCGATGCGGTGGGCGACCGTGCGGACATCGACCTGGGAGAGGACGCCACCGCTTACGCCCAGCGTCTGGCCGTGCTGGCGATGCACCGGGTGAATGCGGGGA
>JAUUYI010000187.1 GCA_030590525.1 Sedimenticola sp.
CTTTTAATTTGCAATTTATCTTACCTACCCCGGTTCGGTTAGAATAGGCGTTTCCTGATATTAGAGGCATTGAAGCGTGGAGCCCATAAAAGGTACGACAATTCTCTCCGTCCGCCGAAGTGGCAAGGTGGTGATCGGTGGCGACGGCCAGGTCTCCATGGGTAATACGGTAATGAAGGGCAATGCCCGCAAGGTGCGGCACCTGTACAAGGGCCGGGTCATTGCCGGTTTTGCCGGGGCGACGGCGGATGCTTTCACCCTGTTCGAACGATTCGAGGGCAAGCTCGAGACACACCATGGTCACCTTACCCGTTCGGCGGTGGAACTGGCCAAGGACTGGCGCACCGACCGCTCCCTGCGGCGCCTGGAGGCGCTGCTGCTGGTTGCAGATGCAACCGCCTCCCTGATCATCAGTGGCACCGGCGACGTAATCGAACCAGAAGAGAGCCTGATGGCCATTGGTTCCGGCGGGTCCTTTGCCCAGGCGGCTGCGCGGGCACTGTTGCAGAACACCCCGTTGAGTGCGCGGGAAATTGTCGAAAAAGGACTCCACATCGCCGCTGATATCTGCGTGTTCACCAATCATAATCTGATCATAGAAGAGCTGGAAACCGAAAAGTGAGTCTCCAAACCATGTCTGAAATCACACCCCAGGATATCGTCCGTGAACTGGACAAACACATCATCGGCCAGTCTGCGGCCAAACGCTCCGTAGCCATTGCCCTGCGCAACCGATGGCGTCGGAGTCAGGTGCCGGAGGAGTTACGTAACGAAATAACACCGAAAAATATCCTGATGATCGGCCCCACCGGCGTTGGCAAGACCGAGATTGCACGGCGCCTGGCCAGGTTGGCAAACGCCCCGTTCATCAAGATCGAGGCCACCAAGTTTACCGAAGTAGGCTATGTGGGCCGGGATGTGGAATCCATCATTCGGGACCTGGCAGACTCGGCCATGAAAATGGTGCGGGAGCAGGAACTGGAAAAGGTGCAGGACAAGGCCGCCGAGGCTGCCGAAGAGCGGGTGCTGGAAGTGCTGTTACCCCGTCCCACCGCCACCAGCTGGGAGACGGACAGCCAGGAACCGACGCGGGACGACTCCAGCACGAGGGAAAAATTCAGGCAGCGGATCCGCAACGGAGAGATGGATGACAAAGAGATCGAGATCGAGATCTCGGGTGCAGCCATGGGGGTAGAGATCATGGCCCCCCCCGGCATGGAGGAGATGACCAGCCAGCTGCAGGGACTGTTCCAGAACATGGGCAGCGGCCGCACCCGCAAACGCAAGCTACGCATCCGGGATGCACTCAAGCTGCTGCAGGACGAGGAAGCGGCCAAACGGATCGACGACGAAGATCTGAAACTGCGCGCGCTGGAGATGGTGGAGCAAAACGGCATCGTGTTCCTGGACGAACTGGACAAAGTGGCCAGCCGTTCCGACTACGGCGGCCCCGACGTCTCCCGGGAAGGGGTACAGCGGGACCTGCTGCCTCTGGTGGAGGGATGCACCGTCTCCACCAGGCAGGGCATGGTGAAGACCGACCACATCCTGTTCATCGCCTCCGGTGCCTTCCACCTCTCCAAGCCATCGGATCTGATCCCGGAACTGCAGGGGCGCCTGCCGATACGGGTGGAGCTAAACGCCCTCACCAGTGAAGACTTCGTGCGCATCCTGACCGAACCGGATGCCTCTCTGACCGATCAGTACCGGGCGCTGCTGGCGACTGAGAACGTAAAACTGGAGTTTACCGACGATGGCATACGGCGCATTGCCGAAGTCGCCTGGCAGGTGAACGAGAGTACCGAAAATATCGGTGCCCGGCGCCTGCACACGGTGATGGAGCGGCTGCTGGAGAGTATCTCCTACACCGCCACAGAAGTACCCGGCTCCACCGTTACCGTGGATGCGGAATATGTCGACAATAACGTTTCCGAACTGGCCTCGAATGAAGATTTGAGTCGGTTCATACTATAAGTAAAGTATCAAAGTGACCGGCTACCAATATTTCTCTGCAGCCATGCCTCCCAGGAGCCTGTCCGAGAGATGATTTTGCAGCCTGCCCCACACACACGAAGGATAGCCACATGTCAAAACACATACCAACAGAACTCAACCTCCACCGCCAGTCCCGGGTGCTGGAGATCACCTTCGATGATAGTGCCCACTTCAACCTGCCCGCAGAATACCTGCGGGTATTCTCACCCTCGGCCGAGGTACAGGGGCACGGGCCAGGCCAGGAGGTGCTGCAGTTGGGAAAAGAGGATGTGAACATCGAGCACATCGAGCCGGTAGGTAACTACGCGGTAACCCTGCACTTCGACGACGGCCACAATACCGGCATCTACGCCTGGGATACCCTCTACGACCTGGGCGCCAACCACGAACAGAAATGGAACGGGTATCTGGCGCGCATGGAGGCCGCCGGCCACAAACGGAAAGGCTCCAACTAAGGCCTCTGCCATGTCCGATAAAAAGACCACCCACTTCGGCTATCAACAGGTGGATGCCGAAAAGAAGGCCGAGCGGGTACGCGCCGTATTCGATTCGGTGGCCAACCGTTACGACTTGATGAACGACCTGATGTCTCTTGGCATCCATCGCCTGTGGAAACGTGCTGCGGTGGAGATGGCCGGGGTGCGTCCCGGTCACCAGGTACTGGACCTGGCCTCAGGTACCGGCGACCTGGCGGCCCGGTTTGCCGGCATCGTCGGGCCGGATGGTCTGGTGGTCATGTCAGATATCAATGCCGCCATGCTGGAACAGGGCCGGGGGCGCATGGTGGACCAGGGACTGGCGGGCAATATCGACTACGTCCAGATCGATGCCGAGGCGATCCCTTTCTCAGAAAACAGCTTCCACTGTATTACCATCGGTTTCGGCCTGCGCAACGTGACCAACAAGCAACAGGCGCTGAACGAGATGTTCCGGGCAATCAAACCTGGCGGACGCGCCTTGGTACTGGAGTTCTCCCATCCCCGGAGCAAACCCCTGAAGGCGGCCTATGATCGCTACTCGTTCCAACTGTTGCCGCTGATCGGTAAATTGGTGACCAGGGACGAAGAGAGCTACCGCTACCTGGCCGAGTCGATACGTATGCACCCGGATCAGCAGACGCTCAAGGGGATGATGGAACAGGCCGGCTTTGAACGCTGTGACTACCACAACCTTACCGGGGGGATCGTCGCCATACACCGTGGGTTCAAATTGTGAGATGAGCATCTCCGAACTTGCCTATGCCGGCCTGGAAGAGTCCATCAACCGCTACCTGGCGCTGGACCCGAACGTGCGGGAGCGGCTGGCGCGGCTGCACGGAAAGGTGATCGGCTTCGAGATTTCGGGCACCGGCCAGACGATCTATCTGATCCCTGGCCCCTCCCGGCTGCAGTTCCTCTCCCGCTACGAGGGGGTGCCCGACTGCCTGCTCAGGGGTACGCCCCTGGCGCTGGCCCGAATGAGGGATCAAAGACGCAGTTCCGGGCAACTCTTTTCCGGAGATGTGGATATCGCCGGCGACACCGAGCTGGCCCACAGTTTCAGCAACATCCTGAGCTCGATGGATATCGACTGGGAAGAGCAACTCTCCCGTTACACCGGGGATGTGATCGCCCACGGCATGGGTGAACTGATACGCGAAACCACCCACTGGGGCCGCAACACCCTGGAGACCTTTGCTATGGACCTGCAGGAGTATCTACAGGAGGAGTTGAGGCTGCTGCCCCAGCGGCTCGAGATCGAGCGCTATCTTGCCGGTGTCGACCGGCTCAGAGATGACGTGGAGCGGTTGGAAGCACGACTGCTGAGATTAACATGATACGTCCGGCCGAGGCCCTGCGCCTGCTGCACATCAACTGGATCCTGCTGCGCCACGGGCTGGACGAGGTGATCCTGGTCACCCACCTGTTCCGGCCTCTGCGCTTCATCCTCTACCTTTCTCCCTGGTACTGGTGGCGGCGCAATAAACTCCCCCCCTACCCGGTGCGTATCCGCCTGGCTCTGGAGGCGCTCGGCCCCATCTTCGTCAAGTTCGGGCAAATACTCTCCACCCGCCGCGACCTGGTACCCCTGGAGATCGCCAACGAGTTGGCCCGGCTGCAGGATGCGGTACCCCCGTTCTCCGGTGAACAGGCACGCCGGATCATCGAAAAGGATTGGGGCAGGCCGATCGAGGAGGTGCTGGACGCATTCGACGAGACCCCGCTCGCCTCCGCCTCCATCGCCCAGGTCCACACCGCTCGGCTGAAGGATGGCCAGGAGGTGGTGGTCAAGGTGTTGCGGCCGGGTATCGAGAAGGTGATTCGCCGCGACGTGGGACTGCTCTACATCATTGCCGGGCTGGCCACTCGCTACTGGAGAGAGGCACGCCGGCTGCGCCCCCTGGAAGTAGTACGGGACTACGAAAAAACCATCCTGGACGAGCTGGACCTGCAGCGGGAGGCGGCCAATGCCGCCCAGCTGCGGCGTAACTGGGAGGGGAGTGATGTCCTCTACGTGCCGGAGGTCTACTGGGACTACACCCGTAAGAACCTGCTGGTGATGGAGCGCATCTACGGTACCCCCGTGGGTGACCTGGAGGCTCTCAGGACCCAGGGCATCAGTATGCGGCAGCTGGGTGAGCAGGGGGTGGAGATCTTTTTTACCCAGGTATTCCGGGATAATTTCTTTCACGCCGACATGCATCCGGGCAACATCTTCGTGGAGCCCAGCGGCCGCTATATCGCCGTGGATTTCGGCATCGTCGGCTCCCTCACCACCGAGGATCAACGCTATCTGGCCGAGAACCTGCTGGCCTTTTTCAATCGCGACTACCACCGGGTCGCTGAACTGCATGTGGAGTCGGGGTGGGTGCCCCGGGAGACCCGGGTGGACGAGTTCGAAGCGGCAATCCGCTCGGTCTGTGAGCCCATCTTCAACAAACCGCTGGCCGAGATCTCCTTCGGGCACTTTCTGCTCAACCTGTTCCAGACCGCTCGCCGCTTCGACATGGAAGTACAGCCCCAGCTGGTAC
>JAUUYI010000132.1 GCA_030590525.1 Sedimenticola sp.
CGGCGCACTCGCAGCGATTGGAGTCCGCGCAACTCTATGCCCTCATGCGCCGCCGGCTTGCGCTAACCGATCGAACGGCTGAAGGGGATGAGCCCGGTTTTGAGTCTGCACAGGTTCCCGGGCTTCGCACGGGGATGGATCAGGCGATGACGCCCGGGACCGGGGTCGAAACTGCGGGTGCGACTCATGTTACTCAAAACCGGAAAGTGCTCGAGCAGGGCATCCGTATCACCAATGCGGGACTGGTCCTCGCGGCGCCCTATCTCCCCCGCCTGTTCGGGATGCTGGAGCTGGTTGAAGAGGGCGCATTCAGGCATCCAGCGGCGCGGCAACGCGCCGTGCACCTGCTGCAGTACCTGGTGGATGAGCGTTGCGACACCCCGGAATACGGGTTAGTGCTGAACAGGGTGCTGTGTGGCCTGGATACGGCAATGCCGTTGAGCAGAGAGATCGTTCCTGTCGAGCGTGAGAAGGAGGCAATCGAGGGATTGTTGCGCGGCATGATCCAGCATTGGAAGGTCCTCAAGGGGACCTCGGTGAGCGGGCTCAGGGAAACCTTTCTGCAGCGCAAGGGTACGCTTCGATTGCAGGACGACGGCTGGCATCTGGCGGTGGAGCCGGAGGCATTCGATATATTGATCGATCAGATCCCCTGGAGTTTCTCCATGATCAAACATTCCTGGATGGAAGAGGTGGTCTATGTCGACTGGCGGTAAGGCCCGGGGCGTTGCCATGGCCACGCCACGCCATGCAACGGCTGAGGATAGCCCGGCGGTGCGGCTGGGGGGCAATATGCTGGCGATGCGGCAGAACGCCGTGACCCTGGAAAGGGAACTCGACTGGTTCAGCCGGGTCCTGGATACGCGCTTCCGCCTCTATTTCATTCAAGAGTGCGAACACGCGAGCATCCGCGAACTCCTACCGCCTTCTCTGGAAGGTCATGATTCGGCGTATGCGCACCTGGTCCGGGAGTTTGAAATGGGCTTCGATGAGCGGCTCGTTCTGATACTGGCGCTCATCCCTCATGTTCGCCCCGAGTTGCTCGATACCCTGTTTCTTAACAATAAAAACTTCGACCGCGCCTTCACTGAGTTTGGCGGATGGCGGGGAAAGATCCACAGCGGCTTTCAACCGACCGCTGAGACGGCCGCCTTCGTGCTCGCTGGCAGTGACCTGGCCAGGCGATTCGAGATAATGTCTCTCTTCGATCCGGATCACTTCTTTACGGCGTCTGGCATTCTCCGCGTCGATCATCCGCCCACGGGCGAGCCATTTTTCAGCGGGGCACTGCTGATTTCCAGCGACTACCTCCGGCGTCTGACGTCTGGTGTCTCGCAAAAGCCCGACTTCAGTATCAGCTTCCCGGCCAGGCGCGTCACCACCCAACTGCAGTGGGAGGATCTGGTGCTGGCGCCGGATGTGTTCGAGGAGGTCGAGAATATCAAGGCCTGGCTCAGGCACGAGTCGACCATCATGCAGGAGTGGGGTCTGGGGAAGAGTCTCAAGCCGGGGTACCGCAGCTTGTTCTATGGGCCGCCGGGAACCGGAAAGACCCTGACCGCCAGTCTCATCGGTGCTTCGGTTGGCCTGGATGTCTATCGAATCGACCTGTCGATGGTGGTGTCCAAATTTATAGGCGAGACCGAAAAGAATCTGGCGAATGTGTTCGATCAGGCGCAGAGCAAACGCTGGATCCTCTTCTTCGACGAGGCCGATGCCCTGTTCGGGAAACGAACTCAGACCTCCAGCGCCCACGACCGATATGCAAATCAGGAAATTTCCTATCTGCTTCAGCGAATAGAGGATTTTCCCGGCGTCGTTATCCTTGCAACGAATCTCAAGGCAAATATCGACGAGGCCTTTGCGCGCCGCTTCCAGTCCCTCGTCTACTTCATCATGCCGGATACGGAGGAGCGCCTGCGCCTGTGGGAAGTGACGCTGGCTGGCAGGTCACGACTGGCCGATGACGTCGATCTCGAGGCCCTGGCGGAAGCCTATGAGCTTTCCGGCGGTGCAATCACCAACGTCGTTCGCTATGCGGCGATCAGCGCGCTACGCGAGGGCAGGTGTTTGATCGGTCACCAGGATCTACTGACAGGTGTCAGCAAAGAGCTGAGAAAAGAAGGGAAGAGTATTTAGCCATGGGCAAGAATGAGACCAGGAACAAGTGGCGGGAGACAGCCATGCAACCCCACACCCGAGGGTCGCGGAAAGCGGCGGCCGTGATGCTGTTTCTACTCTCTCTGGTTCCGCTTTCTGGCGCTGTCTCTGCTGCCGAGGGCATCCGCGATGAGTGCCGTCTCCTGCTCGGGGCAGGGGCGCAAAAAAAGATCACAGACAACTCTCCCGGGTCACCCGGCATGGCACTGGAGATACAGCGGGGGCTCGCGACTGTCTACGCAGGCAATCCGCTGTACGAATCCGAGCAAAAGGCCACGAAGCGCCTCTCTGACGGCCGCATCGGCACGGAGACTCGAGCCTGGCTCATGCAGTTCTGCAGTGATTACCCGGTCTATGCGGCGGACTCCGGCCTGCCCGACGCGGTCATGAGATCGGTGCGTCACTATGCGGAGGTCGCGGCGGGTTACCCGGGCTGGAAACAGATCATCAACAGCCCCGAGTTTGATACCTGGATCCGCAGCAATCCCGATGCTGACTGGATCAATACGCGTCAGCTGCGTCGATCCGGCGCTGCGCCGGTGCTCATCAAACTGCTCGAGGAGTTCACCGCAGCGCGTGCAGAAACAACCGTGGAGGTGCACGCTGCAGTCGATGGGGCCTGCGATCTGCTGCTGGGGGGCGGCAGGAACAACAGGATTCCCGCGCGCTATCTGAGCGCCAGGGCCATTGGCCGACAGATTCAACAAGGTCTCCAGGCAGTGTTTGGAGGCCGCCCCGAATACCAGAGTGAACGGGAACGCAGCAACTTTCTATTCGACGGCAGGATAGGCCGGGAGACACGCAAGTGGCTGCAGCGTTTCTGTCAGGATCTTCCCGTGTCCGGGTCGCTGGAAAATCTCCCGGAGAATGTGATGCGGTCCGTGCTCCATTACGCGGAGATCGATGCGGCGCGCCCGGACTGGCGGAAAGTCATCACCAACCCGGACTTCAACCGCTGGGTCATGGACCGGGTTCCTCAGGGTGAACCCGACAACCGCAGGCTGAGACTCTCGGGTTCTGCGCCCATCGTCATTGAGTTGCTCGAGCAATATCCCGGGAAGCCGGGGCCCCCGCCTGATCCGCCACATGAGGATTGCCCGCCGGAAACGGCGGCCGGGCCAGCGCGTTACTACGCGTTGTCGGAGCAGGATTGGACGCGCCTGAAGGAACGTGAGGGCCTGCTCGATCAGGTGAAGGGGCTGACAGAGAAAAAATTCGACACCGAGGATGAATTGGATAAGGCGATCGCTGCCACGGCAGATAAGCTTGGTAACAGGTGTGTGAGGACGAAATTCCTTAAGACTATCCAGGCAAACCGGCAGGCTCCGACCCGGGTATTCCTGCTTACCCAAAAGTCCCTGGACCAGCTTCACGACCAGTTGATCCCGCCCGCAGGTAACGAGGGAGAGGCAGAGATCCGCTTCGTGGACGAGATCCTGTCGGAACTGGAGGGAATCAAGGAGAAGGCCTTCGAAAGCCAGGGGAAGCTTACCCGGAATGTCCGTTTTCTTGCCCGGAAAGTCCAGTTCAAGGTAAAGCGTGCGTTAGAGGGGGGGGGCAACGACACTGCGAAGGATCGGAAAACCCTGAAGCCTGAGTCGGAGAATGGAGCCAACGATGCTCCTGAGGAAGAGACCCCCCCGAAGCGCGAGTTGGACGGTGGAGCTGACACTGCGGCGGAGGATGAGAGTAGCCTGCCGCCCGGGCCGCCGGGGGTACAGATAGAGGCCCTGGTCAAGCAGGTGGTTGCTGCGGCAGAGACACAGGAGCAGTCTGGGATCAGCCCCCTGGTAGTGGATCTCCTGAAGAAGGATCCGCTCTTCGCCACCCTTCCAGAGGAAAAGCTGGAGAAGCTCAGGGTCCTGCTGGGTGTTGCCTATGTCAATGAAGCACTCTACGAAACCGCCGTCCGCGTCGCGCTGGATCCGCGCCCGAGTATCGAAGAGGTGCGGGTGGTTGTGGCCGAGGCGAGAAAGACAGGAGATGCGAATGCTCGGCTTGATGATGTGACCGCCGCTGACAATTGCGGTTGCGCCCGACAGTGGGACACCGTCCTCAAGGAGCGCTTCGTCGTCTACGGCCTGTATCCTTCCTGGTTGTCGGCTGCAGATCCGGAAAAGGTGCACCGGGAAGATGGCGAGCCCGCTGAGCAGGCCAAAAGCGAGCCGAGCAGGAAGGACGACGTGGTCGCGGTGAACTTCGGTATCCTGAGCCGGATTGGTTACTTCGCGTTGACGCTGAACCAGGAGGGGAAAATCGCGGACTTCGGGCAGTGGTCAAAGCAGGGGGGTGCCAGGGAATTTATCCGGCTGGCACACAAGCATCTCAGCAAGGTCGATCTGGTGATAGAGGCCAGGTATTGGCAGAGCTGGGAAGAGAGCGCGCTGGGGCAGGCCGTGGAAGAGATAGGGCGCCTGCTGCGGCCGGATCCTCCGCGTTTGACGGCTGCGATGATACCGGATGGCGTCACCCTCTATTTCCCCGGTTTTGCGCGCAGTGATCCGCAAAAACAAAAGGGTATAGTAAAGCTCCTGAAGAGACTACACGCTAAACTGACCTCGGATGACGGCGCTGGACAGCGCAATTCATTGCTTGGAAAAATACGCAGGGGACTCGGTGCTGGCGGATCGGCAGATGCGCTCTCCCTCAATATCCTCATTGACGCCGACAGCTTCGAAATTGGCTCGAAATCGACTGATCCAGGTAAACAGAGGTTATTCGGTGAGCTGAAATACCTGAGTGGCTTGAGGGATGTCTTGATCGCAGACAAGGAGAGTCAAGAGAAGCCTGTGGTTGATCTGGTGCTCGTATTACTCGGTCAACCGGTGACCGATACGAAGAAGAAGCTGCGCCTCGCCATCGAGAACGAATTTGAGGGCCAGACGCGTATAGACGTTCTCAGAAGGATCCTGCCGGTCATTCCACCCAATGGCCATAAGGAGGGAGATCCAAAGGTCAGCAATTACGCGTGGGGTGCAGAGGGTGACCCTTACCGGCGCTTGCATCATGATCTCTTATATTTTCGTGACAATTTCCGTGGTGTAGCCTTCTGGCCCACGGTGCCTGAGACGATGGATGAGGAGGCGCTGGCGCAATGGGATGAAGTTCGAAAGCGCCTGATTAACACCTTTGAACAATCAGACGAGCCCGGTGCGGGGCACCAGGTCGGTGAATTCATGGGGTATGACCCCTGCCTGTTCGTGTGCCCCAACCGATCGTACCTGACAGGCTTCTTTTTCCTGTTTCTGACAACCTTGATCGTGCTCGCCCTGCTGGCGTACTGGTGTTGCAGGCTCAGGGGATTTCTCGCCAGGCATCTCCTGCTGGTATTGGTGATCGTTGCCTTGTTGATCCTGATGTTCGTGACTTTTATCACCTGTGTTCCAAACCTGCAGGATCGTCAGAACAGTATCCTGATGTGGCTCGTGGTGATTCTCATCGGATCCTGGCTTATCTATTACATCAGGAAGGTCAAGCAGGGTCCGTTGCCGTAAATAGTAGGGTGGGCACGTCTTTTTGTGCCCACGCGGAATAGATCAAACGGGCCAGGGATGGTTTCGCTCCAACCCCTATCGAACGGGAGATGTTGGAGCAATATCCATGACCAATGGTGGGCATAAACAACATGCCCACCCTACGTTCGGGGTATGAAACAACCCGGTCGTTCGGCTAACGCAGAAAACAGGAGGCTAAAGTGAAAGAAAGAATCTGGTGGTGGCTGTCCACGGCTGCTTCGGTGCTGTTGCTCGTGGTGCTGGCGCAGCTCTGGTCACAGATGAATTACTACGAAAGTAAGGTGTCGCAGTTGGTGAATAAGGAGGCGGCGGACGCCTACCTGGAGGAGAAATGGAAGCATCTTGATCAAGCGGATGCTACCGATATCGGCCCTCTGACCAAGATACCGACGGGGATCTTCATCCAGTCATTGAAGTTCTTCAATTCCACCGAGGTCAACCTGACCGGATACATCTGGCAGCGCTACACAGACGGCGTCAACGATGGCTTCAAGCCAGCGTCAGGCGAGGTTGGCTTTATACTCCCTGAGCAGGTTCAAGCCGGCAGCGACATCGAACCCCGCGAGGTATATCGGGTTCGCCAGGGGGAGGGGGAGGAGGTCATCGGCTGGTATTTCGAGGCTACGCTACGCCAGCCATTCAACTATTTCTACTATCCCTTCGATCACAAAACGGTCTGGGTACGGCTGTGGCCGAAGGATTTCGCGGGAAATGTCGTTCTGGTGCCTGACTTCGCCGCCTACGGGGAGGGGAAGACCGGTC
>JAUUYI010000232.1 GCA_030590525.1 Sedimenticola sp.
AAGACGTCCAACACCCGCCGTTCCCTGGAGATCGAGCAGGCCGCGCTGACGCTTAACCAGAAAGAGCTGGAGCGCAAACGCAGCCTGGTGGGCAAGGGGGGCGTCAGTCGTTCCGATGTCGAGGTACAGCAGCGTTCCGTGCTGTCCCAGAAGCAGAGTGTTCAGACTCAGAAAAACGCCCTCAATCTGATTCCGAGTCAGGAGGCCCTGCTGCAGGCCCAGCTGGCGCGTAATGAGGCCAGGCTCGCCCAGGCCCGGAGAGACCTGAGCCATACGGTGATCCGGATTCCGTTCACCGGGCGGATCTCGGCGGTGGAGGTGGAGCAGAACCAGTACGTCCGGGAGGGGGAGCTGCTGGCCAGGGCGGGTGGCCTGGAGAAGGCGGAGGTGGAGGCCCAGATTCCTCTGAATGAGCTCAGTAACATTATCCGTTCGGACGAGGTGATCGATGCCTTCAAGGGATCTCCGGAACTGATTCACAAGATGATTCGGGTCAAGGCGGAGATACTACTGCAGGAGGGTGACCTCTCGGCCCGCTGGCCGGCCCGCTTTTCGCGTCTGAGCGACGCCCTGGATCCCAAGACCCGGACCGTGGGGGTGATCGTGGAGGTGGATGATCCCTATGCCAATGTCCAGCCGGGTATCCGCCCTCCTCTGTTCAAGGGACTTTTCGTGGAGGTGCGTCTGACCGGGCGCCCGCTCCCGGACAGTCTGATCGTTCCCCGCCTGGCCCTTCACGATGGCAGTATATACATCGCCAACCAGGATGACCGGCTGGAGATTCGCCCGGTGGAAGTGAGCATGTTACAACCCCAGTTTGCAGTCATCCGCAGTGGTATCGAAGCGGGTGAACGGGTAGTCGTTTCCGATCTGGTCCCCGCCATCGAAGGGCAGTTGCTGAAGACCCGGGATGACCCGGAGAGCCTGCAATACCTGACCGAGCAGGCCATGGGCGCGAAGAGAGCACCATGATCGCCTTCTTCGCTCGGCACCCCACAGCCGCCAACCTGATGCTGCTGTTCCTGGTCGCACTGGGGCTGGGTGCCCTGCCCGGCCTGCAGCGGGAGACTTTCCCCGATTTCGCGCCATCGGAGGTGCAGATCACCATCGCCTATCCCGGGGCCAGTGCCGAGGATGTAGAAGAGGCGGTGTGTCAGCGTCTGGAGGATGCGATCGATGGCATCAACGATGTGGAGGAGATGCGCTGCGAGGCCCGGGAAGGGATCAGCATCTCGGTGGTGGAGATGACGGAAGGGGGTGACATCGAGCGCTTCCTGGATGATGTGAAGAGTGAAGTGGAGGCGATCGACAGCTTTCCGGAGGAGACCGAACTGCCGGTAATCAAGGAGCTGGGCCGCACCGACCGGGTGGTCGCCATCGCCATCACCGGTCCCATGACCCCCAGCGATCTGAAGGCGTACGCCGAGCAGGTCAAAGAGAGACTGCAGCAACTCCCCGAGGTCTCCCAGGTGCAGGTGAAGGGTTTCTCGGATCACCAGCTGAGGATCGCGGTGTCGACCCGAGCCCTGCTTCAGTACGGGCTCAGCATGCCCGACATCACCAACGCCGTGGCCCGCCAGGGGATCGATCTTCCCGCCGGGTCTCTGGAGACCCGCGACCGGGAGTTACTGATCCGCTTTGCTGACCAGCGGCGCACACCGGAGGAGTTGGCGGAACTGACCATCGTCAGTGCAGATACCGGTGGTGAGATCCGGCTGGGGAACATCGCCCGTATCAGCGACCGTTTTGAACAGGACGAAGAGAAAATCCTGTTCAACGGCCGACGTGCGGCGGTACTGCAGGTAGTGAAGACCAAACAGCAGGACACCCTGATGGTGATGGATGCGGTCAGCCGTTTTCTCGAACAGTTGCGTCTCACCGCCCCGGCCAATGTCGCTTTCATTGTCACCCAGGACAAGTCTTCCATCGTCCGCGACCGGCTGCAGCTGCTGCTGAAGAATGGTGCCCAGGGGCTGCTGCTGGTGTTCCTCACCATGTGGCTCTTCTTTCAGGGACGCTTTGCCTTCTGGGTCACCATGGGACTGCCGATCTCTTTTCTAGGCGCCTTTTTCTTCATGAGTCTGCTGGGGCTCACCATCAACATGATCACCATGGTGGCACTGTTGATCGCCATCGGACTGCTGATGGACGATGCCATCGTCATCTCCGAGAACATCGCCACCCATCTGCGCCGGGGCAAGTCCGCTTTGCAGGCCGCCATCGACGGTACCCGGCAGGTGGCGCCGGGCGTACTCTCTTCGTTTCTCACCACGGTCTCGGTGTTCGCACCCCTTGCCTTCCTCTCCGGGCACATGGGCAAGGTACTCCAGTTCATCCCCATGGTGCTGATCCTGGTGCTGGCAGTGAGTCTGCTGGAGGCGTTTCTGATCCTGCCCCACCACCTGGCCCACTCTCTGAAACACCATGAACGGGACAGCAGTCGTTTCCGCCGCGCCTTCGATCAGCGACTGATCCACTTCCGGGACCACACCGTGGGGCATCTGGTGGACTGGGCGATCCATTACCGCTACTGGTTCGTCGGCGGCATCCTGGCCCTGTTTCTGGTCAGCCTCGGGATGCTGATCGGGGGCAAACTGAAATTCCAGTCGTTCCCGGATATCGAGGGTGACATCATCGAGGCCCGGGTGCTGCTGCCTCAGGGTACCCCCCTGTGGCGGACGGAGCGGGTGGTGGGACAGATCACTGACGGGTTGAAACGGGTGGATGCCGCCTTCAGCCCGCAGCAACTGGAACAACAACAGCTGGTGCGCAACATCCAGGTCCGCTACAACGACAATGCGGATGCCAACGAGCAGGGTCCCCATGTGGCGACAATCACCGCAGACCTGCTCACTGCAGAGAAGCGGGTCGGTCCCACCCTGGATGACATCATCAACCGCTGGCGTGAAGAGGTGGGGGGGATACCGGACCTGCTGGCCCTCAACTTCAAGGAGCCGGTAATCGGCCCCGGCGGGAAACCGATCGAGGTCCGCCTCACGGGTCCCGACCTGAAGCAGCTGAAAAAGGCCTCTCTGGAGCTCCAGCAGTGGTTCTCCCGCTATCGAGGTGTGTTCGACCTCTCCGATGATCTGCGGCCCGGAAAGCCGGAACTGCGGCTGCGGCTGCGGGACGGTGCACTGGCCCTGGGGCTGGACGCCTCCACCATTGCCAGCCAGCTGCGCGCAGCCTTCTACGGCAGCACCGCGCAGGAGATCCAGGTGGGGCCGGAATCCTACGAGATCGACGTGCGCCTGATCGACCGGGACCGGGACAGCCTGAGTGACCTGAACTCTTTCCGTATCACTACCGCCGCGGGGCAGCAGATACCGTTGAGTTCGGTAGTGAACATCGAGCGGGAACGGGGCTTCGCCCGTATCCAGCGGATCGACGGCCGGCGCACCATTACCATCAGCGGTGATCTGGACAGCCGCGTCGCCAATGCCCGGGAGGTCATCAGCCATACCCGGGCCAACTTCCTCCCGGAGCTGCTGCAGCGCTACCCCGGCGTAGAGACCAGCATCGAGGGTGAATCGAAGCAGTCCGCCAAGACCGGGGCCTCCATGCTGCGCAGCTTCGGCATCGGACTGATCGGTGTCTTCATTCTGCTCAGCTTCCAGTTTCGAAGCTACCTGGAGCCGCTGGTGGTGATGACCGTCATCCCTCTGGCTCTGATCGGGGTGATCTGGGGGCATCTGCTGATGGGGCTCGATCTCACCATGCCGGGCCTCATCGGATTCACCTCCCTGGCCGGGGTGGTGGTCAACGACTCGATCCTGCTGGTGGAGTTTCTGAAACTGCGGGTGCGGGAAGGGCACTCGGTGGTGGAGGCGGCCAAGATGGCCAGCCGCGAGCGTTTCCGGGCGGTGTTGCTCACCTCCATCACCACCATCGCCGGTCTCACTCCCTTGCTTCTGGAGAAGAGCATGCAGGCCCAGATCCTGATCCCTCTGGCCACCAGTATAATCTTCGGGTTGCTGGCTACCACCGTGCTGGTGCTGCTGCTGGTTCCCGCGAGCTACAGTATTCTGCACGACCTGGGGGTCTCCAGTATGAGGACAGAGGAGAGAGGACAGAAGACAGAGGACAGGTAACTTCTCAACAAGTGCAGGCAAAAATCTGAAAGGTAGGGTGTATCAAGCGGAGCGGATACACCAGGCTAGGTCGCGTTGGTGGATCCGTCGCTACGCGCCTTGATCCACCCTGCCCGCTTGCCCCGGGTTATTGAGAAGTTACGAAGACAGCATGCAAGATACGGTGAGGGAAACGAACAG
>JAUUYI010000155.1 GCA_030590525.1 Sedimenticola sp.
ACCTTTGTCGTCAACGGCAGCCCCACCAAGACGCAGATGGTGGACAGCGCGGGCGGGCGCAGTCAGCTGGCACAGGTGGTAACGACGGCAATCGTCCTGCTGGTACTGTTGTTTCTGACCGCACCCCTGGCCTTTATGCCCGAGGCGGTATTATCCGCGGTGGTGTTCCTGATCGGTCTGGCCCTGATCGACATCAAGGGGATGACACGGATCTACCGCGAGGCCCGCTCGGAGTTCTGGGTCGCCCTGATCACCGCGGGGACGGTGGTGTTCGTCGGGGTCGAGCAGGGCATCCTGCTGGCCATGGTGCTGTCGCTGCTGGACCATGTGCGGCACGGTTACCGGCCGAAAAATATGCTGGTCGTACCGAGCCAGGCCCATGGCTGGCACACCGCCCCGGTGAGCAGCCCGGCCCAGTTTGAACCCGGGCTGCTGATCTATCGCTTCACCCACAGCCTGTACTACGCAAACGCCGAGGCGTTTTCGGAGGAAGTGACAGAACTGACCAAAGATCCCCAGCCACCCCTGAACTGGTTCTGTATGGCCTGCGGTGCCATCGACGACGTGGACTTCTCCGCCGCCGAGACCCTGCGATCTACCTATGATATTTTGAAGGAAAAGGGTATACGCCTGGTCTTCGCCGGGGTCTCCGATGAGGTCAAGGCCGAGTTCGATCGCTACGGGATCACCGACCTGGTGGGGGAGGACGCCTTCTACGCGAGCGGCGACGAACTCCTGAGCGCTTATTCACAGAGGACGAAATGATGGATTTTGGATTGGAGGAGTGCACGTCAAAGACGCCCGCTGGCGCCCATTGCCAGGTAAACCCCGGATTGCTGATGCCGACCCAGAATGCGGTTGGAATGGACGAGGTCAACGACAAAATCGCGCGCTACAGCGCCAAGGACAAAAACGACCTCAAGGACTACCTGGTGGTGCACCCGGTACCCATAGTGATCGGCAACGGTGGAAAGTTTTATGTGACGGACCACCATCACCTGACCCATGCCTTGTGGAAAACGGCCAAGGGAGAGAACCAGGCGGGTATCGACACCAAGAATGTCCGTGTGAGGGTCAGCGTCTCCTCTAATATCGCTGGCCTGAAGGGGTATCATTTCTGGAAGGCGATGCACGAGGCCCGTCTGGTCTATCTGTTCGACAACTATGGCGGTGGCCCGATACGGCCCAAGGATCTGTGCGACCACATCAAAGAGCTGAGCAACGACCCCTATCGAAGCCTTGCCTGGATGGTGCGTAATCGATACGGTTACGCTAAGAGCCCCCATGCGTTCGCCGAGTTTCTCTGGGCCGACTTCTTTCGGATCCGGATCATCATCGACAACTGGATTCTCAAGGACAAGACCCGAGGTGCCGACGTTCTGATCAGCGCACTCCCGGAAGAGCAACGCAAGCACGTCATCGATATGGCGATGCAGTGTGCCCGGTCACCTGAGGCCAGAGGGCTGCCGGGGTACCTGGGCCCGGGCTGATTCTACGTTGTCAGGTTGCTCGGCCAATCGGACCTCTTCAATCCCACCCACCAAAGCGTCCCGTCTGCCCGATCACCTCACAACTCGTGGCCGCGCCGTTGTTTCGTGTCGCACTCACACTCACGACGACCAATGGACTCAAAAAGTCATCGCCGGTCATGGTGGACAAGGCATGTAGGTCGGGCACGGTTTTTGTGCCCGACATTTTTTCTGGCGGGTAGCTTTGGGGAATGCCGTCGGGCATAAACGACATGCCCGACCTACTCCTGGTCCACAGTGCCGGCCTCCGGATCGAGCATGATCAGCCATGTAGGTCGGGCACGGTTTTTGTGCCCGACATTTTTTCTGGCGGATAGCTTTGGGGAATGACGTCGGGCATAAACGACATGCCCGACCTACTCCTCTGACCCGATCAATCCTGGCTCGATACGGCGACCTGTTGGGGTTCGCAAGCTCACCCCAACCTACGCACTGATAAAGTGTCAGGATTTTTTACATAGCGCCCTTGAATCACACTCGGCGACCTATCTATTCCACTGATCAACTTGAAGATTTTCGTTATGGCACGAATTGTGCTTATTCCACAATACCGCGCTGCCAACATCCGGAACGAACGCGGTCGCGAAATGATGAACGAACGAAAACTACTTGAGCAGCTAATAACTTTGTTTGGGGGACCAGCCCAGATTGGTAACTGCTCGGTTTTTTGACTTTCAATGGAGGCGCCGTTTGAGATTGGTGCCGACAACCAAACAGGAATCACTAACATGAACATGCACACTTTGAAATCTGGCAGGCGGCTGATTGCGGTTTCGCTGCTTGCAGGACTCGGAATGATGGGCATCACACCGACCGCGTCGGCGACGTTGCTCGGTGACACCGTTAACCTCACCGCAAATCATGAGGCCTCAGGATTCTGCACTGCTAGCTATGCAAGCCTCGGCGTGACCGTGGGTGCGGGCATCGAGCTCGGGACCGGTGACAAGACGGGCGGCACCTGCAACGGTGGTGTCGAGATCGACGTCCACAGCAGCAGCTTCGACCTGATCGGCTTCCATGAGCCAAGTGGATTCGCGGACTACACCGACGCAATCATCAGCCTTGAGGATCTCGATTGGGTCGGAACCCCGGGCCGGATCGTAGGCGTGACGTTCGACTCCCTGCTGACGGATCTCTTCAATTCGGCTGGAGAAGGTAATGCGACCGAGTTGCCAACGATGGCTATCGCCTTCACGGACGACTCGATCACAGTCACGTTTGATAATTCCACCGGTGGAGCGGGCGGAATCTGGGAGTACCGTGACAACGGTGTCGGCAGCTTCACGATTCAGACCGACCATGTGCCAGAGCCTGGGTCTGTGTTGCTGCTGGGGCTGGGACTCGCGGGTCTCGCCGCGAGGAAGCGCCGTGCTCGCGGATGAGTTGTCAGACCTGAACCGCACTATTGCGTAGATATCATGGATGGCATCGCTGTGTATTTGTGTCTAGGGTGGCGATGCCATCCATGAAGTCTGCGGAATTGGACAATATTTGTTCTAAAAAACTTCTTTTGTCGCAAATAATTGCGATGCAGTCCATATCAGGTTGAGGTTCGCAAGCTTACCCCACCTACGCACTACCCACCGCACCGTTCCTAAGTCAATGCATGCCGAATCGCTGGGCTTGACCTCTGGTGTTCCTGAGGAGGATACTTCCGAATTATGTCTACTATCACTTTTGACACGCTTAAATTCGCCAAGCGGTTGGAAGCGGCGGGAGTGGTGCCCGAGCACGCCGAAGCTATTGCTGAAGCATTTAGCGATGCTACGGGTACGGAGTTAGTTACCAAGGATTACCTCAAGGCCGAGATCGAAGCGGCCAAGAACGACCTGATCAAGTGGATGGCGGGTTTACTACTAGCCCAGGCTGGACTCGTTACTGCGCTGGTCAAGTTGCTATAGGGTAAATCGGATCAACAAAATCAGAAAAAGTTAGCCCGCGTAGGTTGGGGTGAGGAACGAACCCCAACATTCTTGGCTCGACACGATGACCTGTTGGGGTTCGCAAGCTCACTCCAACCTACGCACTTGCCAACCATGATCATTTGCCACCGACCCCTTATGAAACCTTGATTTAGTAAGGTGTCCGTAGATCACTGCTCCTGACGCCCATACAGGGAGGCGTAGAGCCCGTCGCCGCGGATCAGCTGGTTGTGGCTCCCCTCCTCGACGATGCGCCCATCCTCGAATACCAGGGCGCGGTCCGCCTGCTTCACGGCGCTCAGGCGGTGGGCGATGATGAGGGTGGTCCGGCCCTGCAGGAATGTCTGCAGGGCCTGGTGCAGCCGGTACTCTGTGACCGTATCCAGGGAGGAGGTGGCCTCGTCCAGGATGACCACTTTGGGGTTACTCAATACCATCCGGGCCACCGCCAGCCGCTGGCGCTGGCCACCGGAGAGGCGGATGCCGTTGCGTCCCACCCGTGTTTCCAGTCCTCGATCCAGTTCCCGGATCACCGGGGCCAGTTGAGCGATCTCCAGTGCCTGCCACAGTTCCCGCTCCGGGATCTCCCGGCCGAGGGTGAGGTTCATGCGCACGCTGTCATTGAACAGGGCGGGATGCTGCAGCACGGTGGCCACATTGTCCCTGACCCGGTCCATGCCGATCTTCGAGACCGGGACCCCATCGAAACGGATCTCACCGGATGAGGCGGGGTAGAGTCCCAGAATCACCTGCACCAGGGTGGTCTTGCCGCCACCGCTGGCCCCTACCAGGGCAACTTTCTCTCCTGCCCGGATCGACAGGGAGAGGTCGTTTAATACGAGTGGCCCGTCCCCATAGCGAAAGCAGATCTGTTCCAGGGTGAGCGAGACGGTGCGTTTGCCCCGAAAAGGATCCTGTGCGTGGGGATAGCGGGGCTCCAGACCGATCTTCATCAGCTGGTTGATCCGGTCCAGGGCTGCCCGGGCGCCATTATAGGAATACTGTATGGCGAGTACCTCCTGCACCGGGCCCATCATGAACCAGAGATAGGCGAACACCGCCATCATCTGGCCGATGCTGAGGCCGGAGAAGAGCACCATCAGCATGCTCAGGGCGCGGAAGATGTCGAAACCGAACAGGAAGATGGTGAAGGAGAGTCGCTGGGCGGCATCGCTCTGCCAGGCGAAGGCGCTGGAGTGGTGGCGGATGCCGTCCGCCTTGTGGATGATGCGGGCAATGTAGTGCTGTTCCCGATTACTGGCACGGATCTGCTGGATGGCATCCAGCGTTTCCGAAAGTACCTCCTGGAACAGCTGGTAGGCGCTGTTCTCCCGGCGCTTCAACTCCTTGACCCGACGCCCGAAAAGAGTCGTCACCCAGATGACCAGGGGATTGAGAAACAGGATGAAGAGTGCCAGCTGCCAGTTCATCAGCAGCAGCACGATGGCGGTACCGATAATACTCAGTATCGCCACCAGGAACTTGCTGGTGGCGCTGCCGATGAAAGCATCCACCGCATCCAGGTCTGTCACCAGGTGGGAGGCGACGGTACCGCTGCCCAGGGTCTCATACTCGGCCATGGAGACACGCCCCAGTCGCTGCAGTAGCCGCCGCCGGATCCGAAAGATGACATCTTTGGCAATGATGCTGAACTGGCGGGTCTGCCAGACACCGAGCACGAGCGTCATCAGGCGCATCAGCAGGGTCAGCAGCAGGATTGCCAGGATATAGAGCACCGGGCCATGCCATGCCTCCGGGAACAGGCCGTTCATGGTGGTTACCGCCACCCCGGGCTGGTGCAGCAGCACCTCGTCCACCAGCAGCGGGATCAATAGTGGGATGGGGACCGCGATGAGGGCACCCAGAATGGCGATGAGATTGGCCTTCAGAAGCTCGCGGCGGTGCTCCAGCACCATGCCGATCACCTCACGCCAGTCATACGCCCGATTGCGAACAGGCTCTTCTGGCGCTGCAGGGTCTGGGGTTGTCTCTGCCAAGGGGTGCATAACGCCGGCAATGTCCTGGGGGTGAAGGAGGATTTGGGCTGCGGAACTAAACAATTATTCCACTTTGCCGATATGGATGCGATACTTCCTGCGTTTCGTTGCAAACTGTGATGATAAGATAGCGGGCTGAAACGGAGAATGTGATGTCTTTAGGAGCCTGCCCGAGAATAGAAGCCGGCCGGTTTGTTGCTCCTGCAAAACTGGCATTTCCGCCATCCCTGGCGGTCGTAGCGAGGGGAAGCCATTTTTATGCCCATTTTTTGGTCATTTGAGGCGAATAGTTACTCATATTTAACGAAAATGAGCGGAAAAATGGGCCAAAATGGCTTTTCCGCAGTAGGTTCTCTATTCTCGGACAGGCTCCTTG
>JAUUYI010000157.1 GCA_030590525.1 Sedimenticola sp.
CGCAGGGCGGTATTTGCCATACTCGAAGAGGTTCTTCCCGAACGGCAAGATGCCGAGGAGAACAGTAAGGCCGACCCCAACAATGGTCGCCCCGGGATGTCGCAATGGCAGATCTTCGTACTCGGCGTTCTCAGACTGGGACTCAATGCCGACTACGACCGTATCCAGGAATTGGCCAACCAACACAACACCATTCGCCAAATGCTCGGCCACAGTGACTGGATGGATGAGAAGCACTACAAACTTCAGACACTCAAAGACAACCTGCGGCTGTTCACCCCGGAAATTCTGGACCGGATCAACCAGGAAGTTGTTCGTGCAGGGCATCAGGCACTAAAAAAAAGCCCGGAGGACGGCGTCATCGGTCGCTGTGACTCCTTTGTGGTAGAAACCGACGTTCATTTCCCTACCGACATTAACTTGCTGCTGGATGCCATCCGCAAGGTCATAAGTATCAGCACGGAATTGGCTGGCGATTATGACCTGCCTGGATGGCGGCAACACGACGACCACCAACGACAATTCAAAAACCAATACCGCGAGGTACAACGACTCAAGCACTCCACCTCCAAAGACGAAAAAAAGAAGCAACTGAAACTGGAACAGATACAGGATCGCAATTCAGCGAAACTGGCACTCACCAAGTGAGTTTCCATTGTGCCCTAATCAAATTGATGTGAAACCGTTATCTGACTATTTAAATAATCTAATAGATGGACGGATATTCTCAAGTAGTGATTTCACGCAATCCATCGTTTATGACGCGGACCTTAGTGAAATTGATTCCTCCTTGAGTGTAATTTGTCAATTGGGAAAAGAGTCAGTTAAAGCATGGGCTGTTACGAGAGTAACTGTCGAAGCAAGAGGGTTCTGCCATGATAACAAGGGCAGTTTTTTTAGTATTGAGGGTGCCACTAAACAGCATTATGAGAATTTGGGGCTAGCTTGGGAAGGCATTATTGGCGATTGCATAGACGATTACTGTTGATCTTCTCCCCGAAAAGGATATCTCAAATAAACTTATTCAGGGAGAAATCTTATATATGATTTTTAAAAAATAACTTCCAATAAAAAAACCTTGATGACATCGAAGAACCAAAATGCATGAACGTCCGCTTCGGGCACGAAGCAGCCACTGAGTAACCATCACTCCCCCCAAAAATCCCTAAACCGATCCGGCGCCAATTCAGTGTACCTCACCGTATGCTGACTATTCTTGTATCCCAAATAATGCTGGATCGCCCGCGTATCATGCCCATCGTTCGCCAGCTTGAACCCGCAGGCATGACGGAGCATGTGGGGGTGGACCGGAAAACCGAGGCCGGCCTCGCGCCCTGCCCTGGCGATCAGCTTGCGCACGGCCGAATCCGTCATCGGCCCTTTCCGCTCGGTGACGAAGACATACTGGGTTGCTGGGTAGTCTCGCTTCAGCCGGCGCAGCGACCGGATCTCCGTGCCGCCCAGGGGATGAGTGCTTGGGGTGCCGTTCTTCATTCTATCTACCTACGCACTGCGCTCTGTTGCCACATTGAGAATTGCCGGATTTCGACTGTACTTCTGAACACGGGCAGCGGATTATGTTATTGAGCTATTGATCGGGACAACAGAATAACTGTCGATGAAAAGAGCGAGGCAAACCATAGGCGGCGGGCTGGCGAGCTGGTCCATCCGCCATCCCATCGGGGTAGTGATGATCACCCTGGCGGTGATAGTGCTGGGGTTGTTTGCGCTGCAGCGGCTCAACATAGACCTGCTGCCACATATCATCTACCCGGATATCCGGGTGCGGGTACTGGACCCCGGAGTGCCGGCCACCATTATGGAGGACGAGGTGACCCGGCAGTTGGAGGAGCAGCTGGCCATTACCGAAGATGCCATTCATGTGGAGTCACAGACCAGCGAAGGACGCTCGGGCATCTCCCTCTCATTCGAGTACGGCAAAGATATCGACCAGGCGCTGCAGGATGCCAGTACCCGATTGGACCGGGCCAAACGGTTTCTGCCGGATTCCATCGATCCTCCGATCATCTATAAGCGCGACCCGTCTCAGCGGCCGGTGGCCGAATATGTGATCAGTTCCGCCCTGCGGGATCCGGTGGAGTTGCGCAGCTGGGTGGACTACAGCCTTGGTAAGTGGTTGCTGAACCTGCCGGGTGTGGCCGCTACCGAGGTGGGCGGCGGCCTGGTGCGCGAGATCCAGGTGGTTGCCGACCAGGAGCGACTGGCCGGCGTGGGGCTGGACGTGCTCGATCTGGAGGAGGCCCTGAAGAGCGGTAACCGGGACACCCCGGCCGGCCGGCTGGTGATGCAGCGCGGCGAGATAAGCGGCCGCACCGCCGGTCGTTTCCAGGAGATCGATGAGATCATTGACTTACCCCTGCAGCTGGAGACCCGGCAAGGTGAAGCCCGGGTTATACACCTGGGTGAGGTGGCCCAGGTGATCGACGGTTCCGAGGAGGAGCGGCTGCGGATACGGCTGAATGGTCTGCCGGGGATCAAACTGTCGATCCAGAAACAGCCCCAGGCCAATACGGTCGCCGTGGTGGACCGGGTCAATGCCAGGCTGATGGAGCTGAAAGCGGAGGGGCTGATACCGGACGACATCGACATCCACGCGGTAGACGATCAGGCCCGCTATATCCGTCGCTCCCTCGATAATGCCATCAGTGCCGCAGGCAGCGGTGCCCTGCTTGCCATGCTGGTGGTCTACCTGTTCCTCGGCAGCCTGCGGCGCACCCTGATCATCGGCAGCGCCATCCCCATCGCAATCCTGGTCACTTTCATCCTGATGGCCACCGGCGGTCTCAGCCTCAACATTATGACCCTGGGCGGATTGGCCCTGGGCATCGGTATGCTGGTGGACAACACCATCGTGATGCTGGAGAACATCTACCGCCACCAGCGACAAGGGGAAGAGGGAGACGAGGCACCCCAGCGGGCCGCGGCAGAGGTCAATAGCGCCATCGTTGCCTCCACCACCACAAATCTGGCAGCGGTGCTCCCGTTTCTGTTCGTCACCGGCCTGATCGGCCTGCTGTTCCGGGAGCTGATTTTCACCATTTCCGCTGCCATTGCCGCCTCCATGCTGGTGGCCCTGACGCTGGTGCCGGCACTGGCCGGGCACATAGCGGCAGGAGAAGAGGGAATGCTGCGCCGCGCCACCCATCGTATTCAGGAGAAACTGCAGAACGGCTACGCCCGCCTGCTCGGCTGGCTGATGCGGGCTCCCTGGCTGATTCTGATCCTGTTCATTACCGGGCTCGCCTTCACCGTGCCGGACTTTCTGGACAAGAAGCAGGAATTCCTGCCGCGGATGGACGAGGGACGGGTCTACGTGAGCATCACCGCCGACCGGGGGATAAACGTCGCCGATATGAACCGCATTACCGAACGTATTGAGACGATACTGGCGCGTCAAGCGGAGGTGGATACCCTGTTCACCACCGTCGGCGGCCATGTGTTTGGCCGCTCTCAGCATGAATCCCCCAACCGCTCCAGCATCAAGGTGCGGCTGAAACCGAGCAGCGAAAGGGGTGGTATCGGCAGTCGGGCATGGATCGATCGGGTAAAGAAGGAGATCGATCAAGCGCAACTGGCGGGCGTAAAGGTACGTATCTTCAGCACCGGCCTCCGCGGCATCCGCATCAATCGCAGTGACGATGACTTCGCCCTGCGCATCCGGGGGCCGGATCTGTCGCTGCTGGAGGAGGTCGCCGGGCGGGTGGTGGAGAAGCTTCACGGTCTGAAGGGTGTACGCAACCTGCAGCATTCGGCCGAGGAGAAAAACCAGGAACTCGCCGTCCAGGTCGATCGGGAGCGGGCCGCCAGCTACGGATTGACGGTGGAGGATGTGGGCAAGGCGGTAAGATTTGCCCTGCAGGGACGGAAGGTTACCGACTTCATCACTGCAGACCGCTCCATCGATATCCTGCTGCGGCTGAGCCCGAAACAGATGACCAATCCGGCGGACGTAGAGAACATCATCCTGTTCAGCGACACCCAGCCAAAAGTGGCGGTACGACTGTCGGATATTGCCCGGGTAGAGATCCTTCCTGTCCCCTCAGCCATCACCCGGGACCGGCAGCAACGCTATGTGGAGGTAACCGCCTCTCTCACCGGGAAACAGACCCTGGCAGAGGTCATCGCCGAGGCCGACCAGCGGTTGGAGGGGCTGAAACTGCCCCGGGGTTACACTGTCTATGAAGCAGGCAACCTGGAAACCCTGCAGGAAGGGCGCGACCTCAGCGCCCAGCTTCTGGGCCTGGCCCTGTTCCTGGTGTTCGTGGTGATGGCGGTTCAGTATGAGTCTCTGCGCAACCCACTGGTGATCATCCTCAGTGTCCCCTTTGCGCTCACCGGGGTGGCGATCGGGTTGGATATCACCGAGTTGCCCCTCTCCATGCCGGTCTGGCTGGGGTTGATCATGCTGGCGGGCATCGTGGTCAACAATGCCATCGTGCTGGTGGAGTATATCGAGCTGGAGCGAAGGCGCGGCAGGGAGATCACGACCGCCATCGTGGAGGCGGCCCGGCTGCGGCTGCGCCCAATCCTCATGACCACTCTCACAACCGCCCTCGGTATGCTGCCCCTGGCCATGGCCCTCGGAGAAGGCTCAGAGATGCTCCAGCCCCTGGCTGTCACTATCATCTCCGGGTTGCTCTTCTCAACGCTGGTGAGTCTGTTGCTGGTGCCATCAGTCTACCGGGTTTTGAACAGGTACTAGGTACTAGCCAGGTAGGTCGGGCACGGTTTTTTTGTGCCCGACATTTTTTCTGAGATCAGTCACGCTTGTAGTTACCCGACCCGTTCAGCCTCGCGAAAACCGGCCCTCCACCTCGCGCCACAGCCGTTCGTAGGCGCGTCCGGATGGGCCGCCGGGGGCAAAGCTGCCGAGGGGCGCACGGTGAACGCCCATCAGTTCAACATCGCTGGCGGAGGGGATGTAGCTGGAGAGCACCTCCGCATGATGGCTGGGCATCTGCTCGATTATGTCCAGATGCAGCTGTTTGCGGCGGTCCACCATGGAGAAAAACGGCATCAGCGCCACATGCGTCGTCTTACTCTCCCCCAGGAAGCTCAACAGCTGCTCGTAGGTGCGCAGGGAAAGGGTGGTGGGGATAGAGGGGATCAACAGTGCGTCTGCCGCACGGAAGATGTTCTCCGATACCAGCGAGATACTGGGAGGACAGTCGAGAAAGATCCGGTCGAACTCTTTGGAGAGTGGCCGCAGCAGCCGCAACAGCTGTTTTGCCGGCTTCTTTGCCTCCCCCAGCATCAGGTCCATGTTGCGGTAGGAGAAGTCGGCGGGCAGCAGGTCCAGATTATCGAAATCTGTCCCTTTGATCAGCCGGTCCAGCTCCCGCTGACCCCGCAACATCTTGCGGCCACCCCCCTTGATCCGCGCTTTGACCCGGAAGTAGAAGGTGGCAGCAGCCTGGGGGTCCAGGTCCCATACCAGGGTGCGATAGCCGTCGCGGGCGGAGAGGTAGGCGAGGTTGACAGCAGTGGCGGTCTTACCGACACCCCCTTTGATATTGTAGACGCCGTATATCCTCATGCCCGCATCTCCTTCCGACCCATGGCCGCGGGGGCAAACAACTGCTTGAACAATACCCGGTTCTTCTCTGCGACAAAAATCTCGAAGCGGCTGTAGAATTCTGCTCGCGCCAGCAGTTGACGCTCCAGCAGGCCATCCACCAGCATACCCATGGCCAGCAGTGTGTCCGGTGGTACCTGACCCTCACGGACCATCTGCCATGCAAACTCCCGCAGCTTGTGGGCCTGCACTTCC
>JAUUYI010000150.1 GCA_030590525.1 Sedimenticola sp.
GCCAGCTGCATGATCGAGCTGTAACCAGCAAATACGATGAACAACAGTCCGCTACCGACGGCAAACGGCCGCGCTATCTCCGCTGCGATGTAACGATCGATGATCAAAGTGGCTCCTGATGTTCAGACTGTAGTAACCGTTCACGAAATCATAAAGAGATTTAGCCGCGGATTAACGCGGATCAAACACGGATTGATTTGATAATACAAACCTTTTGAACTCTGCTTAATTGAGCGCCGAAGCTGATTAGCTGCTCGACCTTCACCCCAAATATCTTTCACGCATCAAAAACATAATTATATCCGTGCCTGATCCGCGTCAATCCGCGGCCAATTTTTTATCTTACTCTAACTTCTATCTTCTACCTTTTTTCACCATAACAATTTCCGCACATCGCTGACACTAGACATCCGGGGTTGATTCACAAAGCAGTTTTTCGACGCTATCCTGCGCCGCATTCACTGTATCCACAGTTGGACTGCAACAGAGTTTCTATTATGCGAAGAGTTGTTATCGATGGAAAAAATATTCATGACAACGGCGGCTGCTATGTGATCGCCGAGATCGGGCATAACCATCAGGGGAGTCTCGATACAGCCAAACAGATGTTTCTGGCGGCCAAGGAGTCCGGTGCGGATGCGGTAAAGCTGCAGAAGCGGGACAACCGGGAACTGTTCACCCGCGCAGCCTACAACAAGCCATACGACAATCCCAACAGCTATGGCAACAGCTACGGCGAGCATCGTGAGTTTCTCGAGTTCGGCTGGGATGAATATCGGGAACTGCAGGCGTATGCAAAAAAGATCGACATCACCCTGCTGGCCACTGCTTTCGATTTTTCCAGTGCCGACTTTCTGCAACGGCTGGATATACCGGCATTCAAGGTGGCCTCCGGTGACCTCAAGAACATCCCTCTGCTGACCCATATCGCAGCGTTCGGAAAACCGATGATCGTCAGTACTGGCGGTGCCACCATGGACGACGTACATCGTGCCTATGATGCGATCATGCCGATCAACCCGCAGCTCTGCATCCTGCACTGCACCGCCGGTTACCCCGCCGCCTTCGGGGAACTGAATCTGCAGGTGATCCAATCCTATCGACAGCGATTTCCCAGAGTAACGGTTGGACTTTCGTCACACGACAACGGCATAGCCATGGCCGTCGCCGCTTTCATGCTGGGTGCGCGGGTGATAGAGAAACACTTCACCTTGAATCACACCTGGAAAGGAACCGATCACGCCTTTTCCCTGGAGCCGGGAGGGTTCCGCAAGATGGTTCGTGACCTTTCCAGGCTGGAGGTGGCTATCGGGGACGGCGTCAAGAGAGTCTACCCATCGGAACAGACACCTATCACCAAGATGGGCAAGAAACTGGTGGTCGCCAGGGACCTGCCAGCCGGGTATACCCTTCGCCGCCAGGACATCGTGATCAAATCCCCCGGAGATGGCCTGCCGCCTTACGAGATAGACAAGGTCATTGGCCGGGTCACCCGCCAGGCCATGCAGCAGGACCAGGATATCGCCTACGAATTACTCAACGGCACCGAGCAGTGGCCCCATGATGAAAAACTTGTTCAGTTTGGAGGGTGAGACAGCGGTCGTCACCGGCGCCCTGGGAAAACTCGGACCGGTCTGGATCGAAGTCCTGCTCGATGCAGGTGCCTCGGTGTTCGCCATTGATCTTCCAGCCGTACCGGTATCCGAACCATTTCGTCAACTGGAATCCCGCTATGGAAAAACACATCTCACCCTGAGCCGGGCCGATGTAACGGGCCGGGAGAGTCTGGAGAGTGCCTGTCGGACGTGTATCGAGCGATACGGGGTGCCCGGAGTGCTGGTCAATAACGCCGGCATCGATGCCCCCCCGGGCAGTAACGGAACGGGCCATCGGCTGGAACAGATACCGTTTGAGGTGGGCCGGGAGATACTGGAGGTGAACACCCTTGGGATGTTCCTCACCACCCAGGTTTTCGGCACGCCCATGTTGTCCGAGGGGAGCGGATCGATCATCAACATCGGTTCGCTGTATGCCGGCGTCTCCCCGGACGGACGCTTCTACGATCACATCGAGAGCGACCCCCCCTTTCTCAAGCCGCCGATGTACGGCGCGTCGAAAGCGGCAGTGATCAATCTTACCCGTTACCTGGCCACGCTCTGGGCGGGCCACGGTGTGCGGGTCAATGCCCTCTCTCCCGGGGGGGTGCTGGGCGGACAGGACAGTTCGTTCCAACGTAAATTTTGTGAGCGGGTGCCCATGGGCAGGATGGCGGTCTCTGAAGATCTTTTCGGGCCGCTGTTGTTTCTGGCGTCCCGCGCATCCGCCTATCTGACCGGAACCGAACTGGTCGTGGACGGCGGCTTTACCGCCTGGTAGCAAGTCTTAGAGAAAAAACATGAAGGACAATCTAATACCAGAGGTGATCCCCAACTGGGTGAACGGCAGCGAGTGCCTGGCCGGCAGCGGCGATACCATCGACAAGATCTCGCCGGTGAACGGTCGGCGCATCTGCGGGCTGACACGTTCCGCTGCCGACGACATAAAAAAGGCAGTGGCAGCAGCTCAGACCGCGCAACCGGCCTGGGCCGGTCTCACCCCGGTGGAACGGGGTGAACAGATTTACCGGATCACCCGCCTGATGCGCGAAGAGCAGGAGAATTTCGCCACCATCATCGCAACGGAGACCGGTATGGCCTTCAGCGCCGCGCTGGGTGAAACCGGAGCAGCCATTGCCCAGGGCGAGTTCATGGCGGGCGAGGGACGGCGGCTCTACGGTGGCACCACCACCAGCGCCGTGCAGGACAAATATGCGATGACGGTACGGCAGCCGGTCGGTGTAGCCGGCCTTATCATCGCTGCCAACACGCCGATCGCCAATATCGCCTGGAAAGTATTCCCTGCGCTTATCTGCGGCAACGCCGCGGTACTGAAGGCGGCAGAAGACACGCCGGCCACCGCCTGGTATTTCGGGCGAATCGCCCAGCGGGCCGGATTACCTGCGGGTGTACTGAACATCGTCCAGGGAGCGGGCGACGAGGCCGGCGCGGCTCTGGTGGAACACCCGGAGGTCGGCGTCGTCAGCTTTACCGGGTCCACGGCCGTCGGACGTCACATTGCGGCGGTTGCCGGTGAACGGCTGGCGAGGGTCTCCCTGGAACTGGGGGGAAAGAACCCACTGCTGGTGTGTGACGACGCAGACCTGGAGTGTGCGCTCAAATGGACACTCCTCTCTGCCTTCAGCAACGCCGGTCAGCGCTGCGCTGCAGCCAGTCGCATCCTGGTCTTCGACACTGTCTACGACCGGTTCCGTGAACTGCTGGTGAGGGGCGCCGAGGCGTTGCGTGTCGGCCCGGGTGACGAGGATGACTACGGCCCGGTGATCAACCAGCGACAGCTGAACAACATGCTCGCCGTGGTGGAGCGGGCGAAACGGAACGGTGCAACCGTGCTGACCGGCGGCCACCGTTTGATAGACGACACTCACGCCGCCGGCTGCTACCTCGCGCCCACCCTGATCGAGGGGGTTGGCCCACAGGACGAGATCTCCACCACCGAACTGTTTGGCCCGGTCGCCTGTCTCTATCGGGTAGAAAATTTCTCCACGGCACTGCAACTGGCTAACGCATCCCCCTACGGCCTGACCGCCTGTATCCATACCCGCAGTATTCACCGCGCCACCGAGTTCACGCAGAAGGTTCAGGCGGGCGTGGCCGTGATCAACGCCGGCACCTACGGCAGCGAACCACACATGCCATTTGGCGGCTTCAAACAGTCCGGCAACGGTACCCGGGAACCGGGGACCGAGGCACTGAACGTCTACTCGGAGTTGAAGGCCATCTACACCAATATCGACTCGGGAGCACTTTGACCGAATGCAGCAGAAACAGCCAACCATCGTTGCCCTTGTTCCGGCCAGGTCCGGATCGAAGCGGGTGCCGGACAAAAACATACGCCGACTCTCCGGCCACCCCCTGCTCGGGTACAGCATCACCGCCGCCCTGGAGAGCGGGATATTCAGTGACGTCATCGTCTCAACGGATTCTCCCTGCTATCGGGATATCGCTTTGTACTATGAGGCTGAAGTGCCCTCTCTGCGGCCGGCACCATTGAGCGGCGACCGCTCCCCTGACATCGACTGGGTCTCCCACACTCTCCAGCAGTTGCAGCGTGATGGACGGAAGCCCGACTGCTTTTCCATTCTCCGCCCGACCAGCCCTTTCCGCAGTGCCGGAATGATCCGGCGGGCCTGGCAGCAATTTCTCTCTGCACAGGGTATCGACTCTCTGCGGGCAGTGGAGAAGTGCCGGCAGCATCCGGGAAAGATGTGGGTAGTGCAGGAAAAAAGCATGGCCCCCCTGCTGCCGTTCTCCTTCGCGGGCGGGCAGCCCTGGCACTCCAGCCAGCACCCATCCCTGCCGGAGGTGTACGTGCAGAACGCCAGCCTGGAGATCGCCTGGAGCAGGGTGGTATTCGATCAAAACAGTATTTCCGGCGAACGGCTGATGCCATTTTTCACCCAGGGGCACGAGGGTTTCGATCTGAACAGCGAATACGACTGGGGTCTCGCAGAGCACCTCGCGGCAAATGGCGCCGCCCAACTTCCATCCATTTTCATACCTCCCTACCCCGAATCTTTCACAAATTATGCTTGATCTCGCTTGTCTCTTGATTCCACAAGAAATATTTCGTCAGTCGGCCGTAGTCACCGATACGCCGCTCCTTCGGAAATTTCCTTGTGAAACCAGTTTACTGCGCGATATCGGCGCAAATTTATGAAATCTTCGGGCTAAATTTCAGAAAGGTCAATCGAACAATGCTAGATATCAGACTCATCAAAGAAAGCGAATTTCTGCGTATATGCGAGGCGGGCCTGGAACTGCCCGACATGCTCGCGCTGGTCTCCGACATGTGCCGGGCCAATACCCTGGCCAGTGTCATGCGTGCCGGATCGGGGCACCTGGGCTCCAGCCTGAGTTCCATCGATATCGTCACCTTTCTCTATTACTCAGAGATGAATACCCTCGAACTTGGGTTCAGCAACCCCGACCGGGACATCTACTTCTCGTCCAAGGGGCACGACGCACCGGCGTTCTACGCGGTCCTGTTCTCACTGGGCGTCATTCCTGCCGACCGGTTCATGAAACTGAGAAAGCTGGGCGGCACCCACGGGCATCCCGATCTGGGGACCGAAGGGGTCGAGGCCAACACCGGCTCTCTCGGTATGGGCATATCCAAGGCCAAGGGAATGGCAATGGCGAAACATCTAAGCAGTACCGATGGCCGGATATTCGTGATGACCGGGGACGGGGAGCTTCAGGAGGGGCAGATCTGGGAGTCCCTGCAGACCACCAGCCATCAGTCGGTCAACAATATAACGGTGATCGTCGACCGCAACAGGATTCAGTCAGACAAGGCGGTGAATGAGATCATCGACCTGGGTGACCTGGAAGCGAAGTTCGCAGCCTTCGGCTGGCACGTCGAGCAGTGTGACGGTCACGATTTTTCCCAGCTGAAACAGGCCTTCGATGCGCTCTCCCGGGTAACGGACAAGCCAAAGGTACTGATCGCCGACACCATCAAGGGGAAAGGGATCTCATTCATGGAAGGCCCCGCCTCACTGAAAACCGGAAATGGCCTCTATGGCTGGCATTCCGGTGCCCCGGACAGCGATTCCTTCGATCAAGGGTACCGGGAGATCACCGGTCGCATCAACACCCGACTGGATGAACTTGGACTCCCCCCCCTGAACAGTGAATCGGTCGAAACTCGGGAAAGGGCGCGGGTATCACTGAAATCCCGCGCGGAGAAGGTGGTGGATCATTTTGGCGAAGCCCTGCTCAGACTCGGGCAGCAACAGGAAAAGATCGTGGTGCTGGATGCAGACCTCTCTGCAGACTGTGGACTGCGTCC
>JAUUYI010000337.1 GCA_030590525.1 Sedimenticola sp.
GCACGGGGTGCCGGGATCCAGCACCTCTACGCTGTTGGAGAGGCAGGACGGGCTGCCACCCGGTTTCAGACGGGTGGGCACAGTTTCGAGCAACAGGGGCATCTGATCGAGTCTCTGCAGCAGGAACTGGAAGCGGGCGATCTGGTGCTGGTGAAGGGCTCCAGGAGTGCCGGAATGGAACGGGTGGTCAGTGCGCTTGCTGACCGGGGGGACGACTGACGTGCTGCTCTATCTTACCGAATATCTGGCTGACTACCATACCGGTTTCAATGTGTTTCAGTATCTTACCCTGAGGGCCATCTTCGGGGTATTGACCGCTCTGATCATCTCGTTCGTGGTTGGTCCGATGATGATCCGTCGCCTCGCCTTTCATCAGATCGGGCAGACAGTGAGAACGGATGGCCCCCGGAGCCACCTCTCCAAATCGGGAACTCCGACCATGGGCGGTGCCCTGCTGCTGGTGGCGGTGGCCATCGCTACCTTGTTGTGGGCCGACCTGCACAACCGCTATGTCTGGGTGGTGCTGGTGGTGACCCTGCTGTTCGGCATCATCGGTTTCGTCGATGACTATAAAAAACTGGTGCTCAACGACCCCAGAGGTCTGTCAGCGAGCCATAAGTATTTGTGGCAGTCACTGGTGGGACTGGGGGCGGCACTGTTCCTCTATTACACCGCCAGGGTACCGGCGGAGACCCAGTTGATCATCCCCTTCATCAAGAGTGTGGTGATCGATATGGGGCCCTGGTATGTGGTGCTGACCTATTTTGTCATCGTTGGCACCAGCAATGCGGTCAACCTGACCGACGGGCTGGATGGGCTGGCGATCATGCCGACGGTGCTGGTGGCGGGAGCGCTGGGGATCTTTGCTTACGTATCGGGTCACGCACAGATTGCCAGTTACCTGCTGATTCCCCAGGTTCCCGGTGTGGGTGAGATGGCGGTGTTCTGCGGTGCCCTGGCAGGTGCCGGGCTTGGGTTTCTCTGGTTCAACGCCTATCCGGCACAGGTGTTCATGGGTGATGTCGGGGCCCTGGCCCTGGGTGCTGCCCTGGGCATCGTGGCGGTGATCATCCGTCAGGAACTGGTGCTGTTGATCATGGGGGGGGTGTTCGTGGTGGAGACGGTGTCGGTGATACTTCAGGTGATATCGTTCAAGTTGACTGGCCGGCGCATCTTTCGCATGGCCCCGCTGCATCATCACTTCGAGCTCAAGGGGTGGCCTGAGCCCCGGGTCATCGTGCGCTTCTGGATCGTCACTGTCATCCTGGTGTTGATCGGTCTTTCCAGCCTGAAGATCCGCTGATATGGGTAACATTGAAATAAAAAGAGAACAGGGGACGAGCCTGGGGGGCAAGACTCTGATCGTAGGCCTCGGTCAGACCGGACTCTCCTGTGCCCGTTATCTGTCAGCCAGAGGTGTTCCCGTGGCGATAACGGACACCCGGAAGCAGCCGCCTGGGCTGGAACAGCTGTCGAAGGAACTGCCCGACACAGCGCTGTTTCTGGGGAAGTTGGAACCGGCGGCGTTTGCGGCGGCGGAGCAGCTGGTGGTCAGCCCCGGCGTGTCGCTGAATGAGCCCTTGATTCAGAAGGCACTGGCGCGGGGGGTACTGGTGGTGGGTGACATAGAGCTGTTCGCCCGGGTGGTGAATGGGCCGGTTGCGGCGATTACCGGATCCAACGGCAAGAGCACCGTGACCACCCTGCTGGGAGAGATGGCGGCAGCAGCCGGGCGCCGGGTGAAGGTGGGAGGTAACCTGGGCCGGCCGGCGTTGGACCTGCTGGATGATGAGACCGATCTCTATCTGCTGGAGCTCTCCAGTTTTCAGCTGGAGACGATCCACTCACTGGCGCCGGTGGTGGCGACGGTGTTGAACCTGAGTGCCGATCATCTGGATCGTTATGACTCTCTCGAGGCCTATGTCGCCACCAAGGCACGCATTTTCCAGCGCGCAGGTGCCCGCCTGTTCAACCGGGATGACCCGGTGGTGATGGGGATGTCCGGCGGGGATGGCCGGGAGTGGTTCTTTACTCTGGGTGAGCCGGGGGATGGTGAGTTTGGAGTCCGTACCCGGGATCACAAACCCTGGCTGGCAATGGGTGATGAATTACTGCTGCCGGTAGAGCGGCTGCTGGTGCCAGGTTGCCATAATATCTCCAACGCCCTGGCGGCCCTGGCTCTGGGGACTGCTCTTGAACTACCGATGGCGCCGATGCTGAAAGCCCTCTGTTGCTTTCGCGGACTGCCCCATCGCACCCAGTTCGTCGGGGAGTACCACGGGGTTCGCTGGTACAACGATTCCAAGGGGACCAACCCGGGCGCCTGCATGGCCGCAATGGAAGGGCTGCACAGCGGGCACGGCAGCGCGCGAACGGTATTGATCGCGGGGGGTGATGCCAAGGGCGCGGATTTCACCCCCCTGGCACCGGTCCTGGCCCGCACTGCGCGGGCAGTGGTGCTGCTGGGGCGGGATGCGGCACGTATCGAGCAGGTGCTGGGCCAGGATGTACCCCGGGTGCATGCCGCGGATATGGACCAGGCGGTGACCCTGGCAGCGGAGCAGGCCCGGCGGGGTGACCGGGTGCTGCTCTCCCCCGCATGTGCCAGCTTCGATATGTTTCGCAACTACGCTTAGATAAATTTGAAATACAGGAGCTTAGTTCACACTGGAATATTCTTAAAAAGAGCCTGACAACACAGCAGGAGCAGTTCAAGAAACGGTCTGACAGGTTTGGTAACGGACTTGAATTAGTCC
>JAUUYI010000095.1 GCA_030590525.1 Sedimenticola sp.
AAGGCATCCACCGAGATCACCTGCCGCCTGAGACGCTCCATGGATTCCAGCGCCTTACGCTCCTGGATGGAAATGATGCCCCTGGCGGTTGCCTGCTCGAGTTGTTGCTCCAGCGAGCCGCGCTCGATCAGCCCGCTTCTGACGGCGCCGCGCAGGGTACCCTCGATCAGGGTGGCAGCTTCTACCCGCTCCATTGCCAGTTCCAGTTGGCCGACACGGGTGGTGGGGTCCCGAGTGATGAATATCCCGCGGGTCAGGCGGTCACGCACCCCCGATGGTGCTAGCAAGGTACGTGCCACGGCATGTCCGGTATGATCGCAGGGGGGGCTGTAGGGCATGCCGGTGGGAAATATCAGCAGTCGCAACAGCCAGGCAAGTGGTGGGTAGGGGAGATGGCGCAGCAAGGATCGCAGCGCCTCCTGCATCTGATACAGGCTCTGTTCGCAGGACCACTGGACCAGCGGCAGATCACTTTCCGCTGCCCCCTGGTCTTGATACTGCTTCAAAACGGCTGAACTGAGATACAGTTCACTCAGGACGTCACCCAGCCTGGCCGAGAGCCGTTCCTTGCGCTTCAGTGCCCCGCCGAGGGTAATCATCGCTGCATCTGCACAGAGGGTGAAGGCACAGCTCATCCAGTTCATCTGTCGAAAATAGCGCGCAGTCGGTCCTTTGACTGGTGCTCTGGAGAGGCGGCCACGGCTCAGCCCCAGGAGCAGAGCCCGTGCTGAATTGCGCAGGATAAAGCCGATATGCCGAAACAGGGCCTGGTCGAATCGGCGCAATGCCGAGACGGGATCAGGGTCGTGCGCTGCCTCCATCTCCGTCAGGATGAAGGGGTGACAGCGGAGCGCGCCTTGACCGAAGATGATCATACTGCGCGTAAGGATGTTGGCGCCCTCGACCGTGATGCTGATGGGAATAGCCTGATAGATGCGTCCGATCAGGTTGTTCGGCCCCAGGCAGATACCACTCCCCCCCTGTATATCCATGGCATCGTTGATCACCTGTCGGTAACGCTCGGTGAGGTGATATTTGACGATAGCGGATACCACGCTCGGGCTCTCACCCGAATCCAGTGCCTGCAGGGTCAGCAGGCGTGCAGCATCCATCTGGTAGGTGAGAGCGGCAATACGTGCCAGCGCCTCCTCCACTCCCTCGAAGTAACCGATGGGCTGGTGGAACTGACGTCGGATACGGGCATAGCTGCCGGTGTAGCGACAGGCCGCCTTGCCGGCGCCGGTGGCGAGTGCCGGAAGGGAGATACCACGCCCTTCCGACAGGCTCTCCATCAACATGCGCCATCCCTGACCTACGCCCTCCCTTCCACCGATCACCCAGCCGAGCGGAATGAAGACGTCGTGCCCTGAGTTTGGTCCATTCTGGAACGGGATATCGAGAGGGATATGTCTCTTTCCGATCTGAATGCCGGGGGTGTCGCTGGGGATCAGCGCCACTGTGATCCCAGGTGAGCCTTCGTCACCGATCAGATGCTCGGGATCTTCCAGTTTGAATGCCAGCCCTATCAGGGTGGCGACCGGCCCCAGAGTGATATAGCGCTTCTCCCAGTTGAGCAGTATGCCCAGGGTACGCCTGCCCTGATACTCCCGGTAACAGACCTGGCCCAGGTCAGGGAGAGCGCCGGCATCGCTTCCTGCCTCTGGCCCGGTGAGGGCAAAACAGGGGATCTCCACACCCTTGGCCAGGCGTGGCAGGTAATAATCCTTTTGCTCACGGGTACCGTAATGGAGCAGGAGCTTGGCGGGGCCAAGGGAGTTGGGCACCATGACGGTGACAGCGGCAGCGATACTGCGGCTGGCCAGCTTCATTACTACGTTGGAGTGGGCCAGGGCAGAGAACTCCAGACCGCCATAGCGTTGCGGGATGATCATGCCAAAGAAACCGTTCTGCTTCATGAATCGCCAGGCGGCATCGGGAAGATCCCGGGTTTCGTGGGTAATGCTCCAGTCATCCAGCATTCGGCAGAGCTGTTCCGCCGGACCGTCGAGAAACGCCTGTTCCCGTTCCGACAGTCTCGTCCCGGGCATCGACAGAAGTTTTCCCCAGTCGGGTCGCCCGGAGAACAGTTCTGCATCCCACCAGACGGTTCCGGCGTTGAAGGCCTCTTTCTCGGTCCTGGACATGGGGGGGAGCACCCGCCGGAACTGTTTCAGCAGCCGACTGCTGATGATTCTCCGGCGCAATTTGCCGGAGCCGAACAGCAGCAGTAGAGAGGCCAGTATCAGCAACGGGACCAGCAGAAACAGGGATGGACCGATGAGCAGAAACATCCCGATAGAGATGAATATGATCAGGAACGGTAGCGGATGATGCAGGTTTGCCAGCACCCAGATCGAGGAGAGAAGAAGCAACAGGAGTAACAGTATATTCATCTCAATCTCCTCGTTTCTGGAGGAACGGCCGAAAATCATACAGACTGGCCATGCCTGCCAGGCGATGTGCCGACTGTCGTGGCCTCAACCTTTTTTTCGGGACGAGACCGTTTTCATCCAATTTCTTGAGAGAGCTCTTAATCTCCTCTTTTTTATCTCTATTTATACTTTCACTTACACCTGTAACTTCAGGCAGCAAGGCAAATACATCCGCGTCGTCATTGAAGATCAAGTGCTTGTCAGCCCACGGCAGTTTGCGGTAGACCCCAATATCATCCAAGCCGAGGAAGGGATATTTGATGATGTCGAAATAGGGGGAGTAGTCGAAATCCTTGGGTGTGAACAGTCGTGGATTTCGTTTGATGAAGCGCAGGGTGCCATCTTCCCGGCGATCGATGAAAGGAAGCACCGGGAAATCGACACTGCTGAATGCCTCTGCCAGCAGGCAGGAGCAGACGGTCCGGGTGGGATCACCCGCATTGTGCTGGAAAAGGCTGGAGCGCCAGCGGCGGGGGAGAATGGCCCAGGGGAAGAAAAAGCGGGCCAGATCGAGAAGCTGGCGCACATCATAGGCCGTTCCAAGGCGCTGGATGGTATAGGCAATAACCGCTGCTGCATCGTCGGGGGCGAGCCCGGCGGGACGGCATATCCGTAGATGATACGGGCGATATTTGCACACCGGCACCACGATGGTTCCCTCCCCGAGCTGGGCCTCGATCAATAACCGCTGCTTCGGATCACCCCGATAACTCTGGCGTATCAGCGCTCGAAAGCCAGGATCTTCAATATCACACAGGCGGCCGATGAAGAGCGCCGAGTGAGTCCAGGCACTCTGGGTAATCGCCTTGATCACCTCACTGACCCGGCTGCGCCCCTCCACCAGCAGTATGTCACCCGGCCTCAGTTCGTAGCAGAGTCGCTCGAAATCACACAACGGAACGGTTGCGGGTGGCGTTTCCCACATCAGCCAGCCGCAGAGCCTTTCCCAGATCCAGTGTGCAAATCGCGCCATCGATTAACCTACTATTCAGCTAAGTTACTAGAATAGACCGGATTACCGGTTGATTGATTCCCGCCAAAACTCTCGGCTATTGCTGTAAACTCCTGATAATATAAATTATATATGGTCTATATCATATTGATTATATTGTAATTATTAGATGTATATATGAGGAGGGGAGTCATTTTGCAAGGACTCTTTTAGCCAATGACTATCAGAAGGTTAGATTCAATCAATTGGCATATTGGCGTAGGGTCATATACTTTATGTTGTGAGTGTGGTCTGCACACTCGAAAAGAACAGGTCACTCAATTAAGGAGGAATAATATGGAACTGAAAGGCTCCAACACCGAACAGAATCTGAAAGATGCCTTTGCTGGTGAATCCCAGGCGAATCGTCGCTATCTCTATTTTGCGGCCAAGGCGGATATCGAAGGTCAGAATGACGTCGCTAGCGTATTTCGTTCTACGGCAGAGGGAGAGACCGGCCATGCCCATGGTCACCTGGAATACCTGGAGGAGTGTGGCGACCCCGCCACCGGCCTGCCCTTCGGTGGCACCGAGGAGAATCTAAAGACCGCCATCGCAGGTGAGACCCACGAGTACACCGACATGTATCCCGGCATGGCCAAGGGCGCCCGTGACGAGGGTTTTGATGAAATTGCCGACTGGTTCGAGACCCTGGCCAAGGCCGAGCGCTCGCATGCCAACCGTTTCCAGAAGGCCCTGGACAGCCTGTAGGCCATAATGGACTGAGGCCTCGCGCCAGCAAGGCCTCAGTTTTCCCGAAGGAGAAGTGATGGTTTCCAAGACGGTCACAGAAGGTAATCTGGAGGCGCCGATCCGGCACCCGATCGATTGGCAGAATCCCGATTTTTATGACGAGGAGAAGCTGTTCTCGGAACTCGAACGGGTATTCGACCACTGTCACGGTTGCCGTCGCTGCGTCAGTTTGTGTAACGCATTCCCGACCCTGTTCGACCTGGTGGATGAGTCGGACACCTTGGAAGTGGATGGTGTTGACAAGGGGGACTACTGGAAGGTGGTAGAGCATTGTTACCTGTGTGACCTCTGCTACATGACCAAGTGTCCCTATACACCGCCCCATGAATGGAATATCGATTTCCCCCATTTGATGCTGAGGGCCAAGGCCGTCAACTTCAAAACCAACGGGGCGAGCCTGCGTGACCGTCTTCTCTCCAATACCGACACCGTAGGCAGGCTGGCCAGCATTCCGATCGTGGTCAACCTGGTGAACGGGGTAAATGGGATGGGCGTTGCGCGCAAGGTGATGGAGAGCACCCTGGGGATTGCTGCCGACGCCATTCTGCCCCAGTACCACAGCAGGACATTACGTGACCGTCTGAAGGATCGACGTCATCAGAACGCCACGGGTCAGCCGGCCAACGGCACCACAGGCAAGGTGGCCCTGTTCACCACCTGTTACGGAAACTACAACGAGCCCCATATCGGTGAGGACCTGGTGGCTGTGTTCGAACACAACGGAATACCGGTCACCATCGCGGATAAGGAACGGTGCTGTGGTATGCCCAAGCTGGAACTGGGCGACCTGGAATCCATCGCCGCCTCCAAAGCAATGAACATTCCGGTGCTGGCCCAGCTGGTTGACGAGGGGTGGGACATCGTAGCACCGGTTCCCTCCTGTGCCCTGATGTTCCGCCAGGAGCTGCCCCTGCTGTTTCCTGACGATGCGCAGGTACAGAAGGTCGCCAAGGCCCTATTCGACCCATTCGAATACCTGATGCTGCGCCACTCGGCAGGTAAACTCGTGACCGATTTCAAGCAACCGCTCGGCAAGGTGAGTTACCACGCCGCCTGCCATCAACGGGTGCAGAATGTGGGCCCCAAGACGCGTGAGATTCTCTCCCTGATACCGGACACCAAGGTGACTATCATCGAGCGCTGTTCCGGTCACGACGGGACCTACGCGGTCAAAAAGGAGTACCACGACACCTCCATGAAGATCGGCCGGACAGTGGTGAACCGGGTGAAGAAGGAGGAACCGGACCATTACGGCAGTGACTGCCCCATGGCCGGCCATCAGATAGAAAACGGTCTGAAAAATGGCAAGGCACCGGAACACCCGATCTCCCTGCTGCGCCAGGCTTATGGCGTGTAGGATGGTTGTTATGCGTTCACGACTAAAAATGGCCGCGGATCCTTACTTTTCCATGACCGGTCACGATAATTCAGAGGAGGCGATATGAATCAGCTCACCAGAGAGGAGCTCTATTCCCTGGAGGAGTACGCGAACATCCGTGCGAAATTCCGGACCCAGGTCATGGAGCACAAACGAAACCGGCAGGTGCCGCTGGGACCCAATGCCACCCTCTATTTCGAAGACAGGATTACCATGCAGTATCAGGTTCAGGAGATGCTGAGGATCGAGCGTATCTTCGAAGCCGAGGGTATCCGGGAAGAGCTCGAAGCCTACAATCCGCTGATCCCCGACGGGAGCAACTGGAAAGCGACGTTTATGATCGAGTACGCAGATCCGGAGGAGCGCAGGGTGGCACTGGCCCGCCTGATCGGGGTCGAGCGGCGGGTCTGGGTGCAGGTGGCCGATTTCGAGCCGGTCTATCCCCGGGCCAATGAAGACCTGGAACGGGAAACGGAAGAGAAGACCTCCGCTGTACACTTTCTCCGTTTCGAACTGGCGTCGGGAATGATCGCCGCTCTGAAACGAGGCGCTGCCCTGGCCATGGGAGTGGACCATCCGGAATACCGGCATGAGGTGAGAAACGTGTCGGCGAAGGTCAGGGAGTCCCTGGTCTCGGATCTCGCCTGAGGCATATCAGGGGGCAGCTCACGAAATCGTGTGTAACCCTTGCTGCGTTACGCCGCTTTGGCTAAGGCTCGCAAAATAATAAGCCCCTGAATATCAAAGCGTCGAGGCGCCCGATAACATGAGGCAGTGGTCGGACAGGAAGAGACATTCAGGTTGGGGAGTATGCTGGTAACCGGCATTACTGGAGACATGTTGTAGTCCTTTACAACTTCCGGCCATGTTGTAATAATGTACAACATGAAAGCGGATGAACTTCTCAGACAGCGTGTCGTGCTTAGGGCTCGCGAAATAATAACTCCCTGAATTTGGGGCGTCGAGACGCCCGTCTGGCAAGACGCGGAAACGCAGGAATATCAGTATCTTCAAGTTTTCGCAACGTGACCCACAGGGATGTGGGAAATGCCGGTTCCGTCAGGAACATGAACCGGTCAGCCAGGCGGGATGGATCGGCGTTCCAAAACAGGGAGTTATTGTTTCGCGAGCCCTTAGTGAGGACGCCTTCGCAGAGTTGGTCGTCTGGCGCGTACCAAGCCATCTTCAGGGAAGCGAGCATCCATACAAGTACCGGCTGGCCTATGTGGAGGACGGCCGGTGTCTTCTACGCTTCGATAACGAACAGCACAAAGGTGGCCATTACCACCTTGACGATGAAGAGGTGGCCTACAATTTCGAGTCGCTGGAAAAGCTGCTCGATGACTTCTGGGACCGTGTGGACGCACTGAGAGGTGTACAGTGATGAAAACATTGACGATCGAGATCGCTGATCGGAAGGCGGCCAACAAGCGCTTTCTGTCGGCCGCAAGGGGCAGACGACAGGGTGAGTTCCTATCGTTTCCAGATATAGAACTGCTGCACAAGGTTTTGACACCCAAGCGCGTACGCATCCTGCAGGAGCTTCAGCGGATCGGCCCGATCGGATTGCGGGCGCTTGCCCGGACACTTGATGTAGATGCGGGAAATCTCCAGCGAGACGTAAAGCAACTCCAGAACTTTGATCTAGTGAAGGAGTCCGAGGATGGTCTCTTCGTGCCTTATGATGAAATCCGGCTGGAGTTGGTAATCAAGCGGGTGGCCTGACGCTCGCTCCATGTTTTCCCTGGCGCATGCCACCTGAAAGTCGCATTCGGGCACGATCCTGCAATTTTGGCGAAAATCACCCCATCATGCTTCACCGGTTGAGCGAACAGACCACAAGATATAGTGTCTCTCGGGATGCCGGTGTTCCTGTACGGCGATATCTACGACGCCCGCGGGCTCAGGGAAAGCGTCCGTCAACGAGAACCTCGGGTCAAGACTGG
>JAUUYI010000270.1 GCA_030590525.1 Sedimenticola sp.
CCTGGACGTGGGCTGCCCCGCCATCTACGTCACCCGCAGAGAAACCGTGGTGAAACCCAACGGCAAGGAGAAAGAGCTGGCCTTCGTGCGCATCGACAGCGCCGCCTGCACCGGCTGTGACCTCTGCCCCAAGACCTGCGGCCCGGATGCCATCATCCCACTGCAGACGTAGAAAATGTCAGGAGTCAGAATATAGAATGTAAGAAACGGGAACCTTTTGAAATTTGCGACGATCCCATTCAGTCAACTGCCAACTGTCTTCTGTCCTCTGTCTTCTGAAACAAAGCGAGCCTATCGTGAGCGAAAATAACATCACTAACATCCTGGTTGCCGGCATCGGCGGCCAAGGCGTCATGACTGCAGCCGAGATCCTGGCCCAGACCGCACTGGCCCAGGGCTTCGACGTGAAGAAGACGGAGGTGGCGGGCATGGCCCAGCGTGGCGGCGTGGTCACCTCCCACGTCCGCTTTGGCGAGCAGGTGCTCTCCCCCGCCATCCCCCCCGGAGAGGCGGACATCCTGGTGGGCTTTGAACCGGCGGAAGCATTGCGCTGGGTAACCCACCTGAGAGCCAATGGGGTCGCTATGGTGAATCAGGTCAGACAGGAGCCACCGGTGGTCAGCCTCGGGCTCTATGACTACCCGGATGACCCAGTGGAGCAGATGCGGCAGACAGGGATCGAGGTGCACGCCTTCGATGCCGGTGCCATTGCCCGTGAGCTGGGCAACTTTCGGCTGGTGAATACCGTCATGCTCGGTGCCATCTCCGGATACCTGCCATTCCCTCCGGAACTACTGAAAGAGGCGATCCTGAAACGTTTCCGGGCACGTAAGCCAAAACTGGTGGAGATCAACGAACAGGCGTTCGAGGCCGGATGCGCAGCCAGGGCCTCCAGTTAACCCGCATTTCTCACCAGAGGGCGAGATGATCGAGTGGAGCCCCGCATCCTGGCAGAGGAAATCCGCCAGGCAACAGGCAACCTACCCCTCGGAGGAAAAGCTGAGCGAAGTGCTGAATCAGCTCTCGGTGCTGCCGCCGCTGGTCACCTCCTGGGAGATCGAATCTTTGAAGGTGCAGTTGGCCGCCGCTGCCCGGGGCGAGGCATTCCTGCTGCAAGGCGGGGATTGCGCAGAGAATTTCAGCGACTGCACCTCACCCATCATCGCCAATAAACTGAAGATTCTGTTACAGATGAGCCTGATGTTGATCCATGGGCTCAATAAGCGGGTGATCCGGGTAGGCCGCATCGCCGGCCAATATGCCAAGCCTCGCTCGGCAGAGAGCGAGACCAGAGGGGGATCGACCCTGCCCAGCTACCGGGGCGACCTGGTGAATGGCCCGGCCTTTACCCCAGCGGACCGGATCCCTGATCCGATACGCCTGCTGCGCGGTTATGGCCGTGCCGCCATGACCCTCAATTTCATTCGCGCCCTCTCAGAAAGCGGGTTTGCAGACCTTCACCACCCGGAGAACTGGGATCTGGACTTCGTCCAGCACTCTCCCCAGGCCAGCGAGTACCGCCGTGTCGTCTCAGATCTGGCCGCCTCACTCCACTTCATGGAGACCCTGGGCGCCGGCAGCAGCGAACTTAACCGGGTCCAGTTCTTCACCAGCCACGAAGGGCTGCACCTCCCATACGAACAGGCTTTGACGCGCCGGGTACCCAATCGCGCCAGCCACTACAACCTCTCCACCCATCTGCCATGGATCGGTTTCCGTACCGCCGCCATCGAGGGGGCGCACGTGGAGTATTTCCGGGGCATCGCCAACCCGGTCGGGGTGAAGGTGGGTGCCGGCATGTCTGCCGGGCAGGTTCAACAACTGCTGGAAAGGCTGAATCCCGAGGACGAACCGGGCAAGCTGGCGCTCATCCACCGGTTTGGGGTCAATCAGATCGCTGAAGGGCTGCCCCCATTGATCGAGGCGGTGCAAAAAAGTGGTCGCAGCGTACTCTGGGTCTGCGACCCCATGCACGGCAACACTGAGAACACTGCCAGCGGCTACAAGACCCGCCGCTACGACAAGATACTGTCGGAACTGAAGCAGGCTTTCGATATCCACAGCCAGCAGGGGAGCATCCTCGGTGGTGTCCACTTCGAACTCACCGGCGACGACGTCACCGAGTGCATTGGCGGTGCCCGGGGACTGAACGAAACGGACCTGGAGCGGGCCTACCTGACCCAGGTCGATCCCCGCCTCAACTATGAGCAGGCGATGGAGATGGCAATGGCCATCGTCCACCACTCTGCAGAGTGATCAGGCCCCTGAATTACAGCATGTTGTAACCCGTCTCTTCGTGGCTGACATGATCGAGACCCTCGACCTCCTGCTCCTCGTTCACCCGCAAACCGTTGGTGAGCAGCGCCACCAGTTTGAGAATCGCGTAGGTGAGCACCGCAGTGAACAGCGCGGTGGCCAGAACGCCAACCAGCTGCACCTGGAGCTGCCCGCCCATGGAGTCGATACCATCGGCAAAGCCGTAGCCACTGAACACCCCGAGGCTGGTAGCAGAAAAGACCCCGGCCAGCAGGGTCCCCATCATGCCGCCTACCCCATGCACTGGAAACACATCCAGGGAGTCATCGATCTTCAGCACCCGCTTGATGACCTGGGTCGCGCTGAAACAGACACCGCCGGCGAGCAGACCGATCACCACCGCACCACCTGGACCGACGAAACCAGAGGCCGGGGTGATGGTACCCAGACCGGCCACCATGCCGGTCACGGCACCCAGGACACTCGGCTTGCCGAACCGTTTCCACTCGATGAACATCCAGGTCAAGGCCCCCACGGATGCCGCTATATGGGTCACCAGCATGGCCATGGCCGCCGTACCATCCGCCGCCAGGGCGCTGCCGCCATTGAAGCCGTACCAACCGACCCAGAGCATACCGGCACCGGTGACCGACATGGTCATGTTGTGGGGCGGCATGGCCGTCTTGGGAAAACCGCGTCGAGGCCCCAGCACCAGCGCTGAAACCAGTGCCGCGACACCAGCGGTGATATGAACCACGGTACCTCCGGCAAAATCGTACAGCCCCATCTCAGCCAGCCAGCCGCCACCCCATACCCAGTGGGTGATCGGAACATAGACCAGCAGCAGCCAGAAAGCACTGAACAACAGCATGGCGGAAAACTTCATGCGCTCCGCAAAAGCACCCACGATCAGAGCGGGTGTGATAATGGCAAAGGTCATTTGAAACAGCATGAACAGAGACTCGGGAATGTCTCCCACCAGGCTGTCACGCCCGATACCCGCCATCATCACCTTGCTGAAATCACCGATCCAGGCATTGCCCTCACCAAAGGCGAGGCTGTAGCCACATACCAGCCACAGGACGGAGGAAACCCCGGCAATGGCAAAGCACTGCATCAGCACCGAGAGTACGTTCTTGGAACGTACCAGGCCGCCATAGAACAGGGCCAGGCCGGGCAGGGTCATGAACAGGACCAGCGCCGTAGCTGCCAGAATCCAGGCTGTATTGGCCCCATTCAGCACCGCCTCATCTGCCAGCGCCAACCCGGGAGCCAATGTCACCAGTCCGGCCAGAACTACCGTTTTTTTCATACTCCGATCTCCCCTTAAGATGTCAAATACCAGGAGAAGAGGGCATACCTCTCCCTGGAGCACCGAAAACAGGCGCTCGAACTGATAGATTAATGCACGAAACATGCCCATGTATTTTTTTCTTTATACACAATATAGATATAACCTAACCCG
>JAUUYI010000263.1 GCA_030590525.1 Sedimenticola sp.
GCCGTTTATGCCCGACGTCATTTCCCAAAGCTACCCGCCAGAAAAATGTCGGGCACAAAAACCGTGCCCGACCTACTTGGCTTGTTGTTCCTCACAGTAGCTCGTAGGTTGATGCTGAGCTTGCGAAGCCCAACATTTCGGTGCCACTTCCATGTTGGGCTTCGCAAGCTCAGCGCCAACCTACGCTAACTACCCCGAGCGTCCAAACTGCCCCAGGTTATGTTAAGAATTTACTTCCCTTGTGATAAGCATCCCGATATATTCAGGACTCTCTTTCCCGATGAAAAGGATGTCATCGATGCCGCACACTGTGGATACGGGGCTGGATACCGGGCTCGCCTGTCTGGTCACCCTGGCACGGCTGCACGGCCTTCCTGCTGATGCCCGGCACCTGGCGCACAGCCACGCCGAGCCGGGAAAGCCCTTCACGGAGCAGGAGATCCTGCTGGCCGGGCGCAGCATCGGCCTGCGGATGCGGGCCATGAAGAGCAACTGGGAACGCTTGCAAAAGACCCCCCTGCCCTGCCTCGCCCACCACCGCAGCGGTAACTGGTTCATCATCGCCGGCCACGACGGCGATCGGGTGCTGATCCAGGATCCCCTGGAGGATCGACCGCTTGCACTGCCGCGGAAGATCCTGGAAAAGGCCTGGGACGGGGAGCTGATACTGGCAACCCGCCGTGCCTCCGCCGGTGGCGCGGAACAGGATTTCGGCTTCGGCTGGTTCGTGCCTGCCATCCTGAAGTATCGCCGCCTGCTGGGGGAGGTACTGGCCGCCTCGTTTTTCCTGCAGCTGTTCGCACTCATCACCCCCCTGTTCTTCCAGGTGATTATAGACAAGGTCCTGGTACACAAAGGGCTCACCACCCTGGATGTGCTGGCGGTGGGACTGCTGGGTGTCTCCCTGTTCGAGGTGGTACTCGGCGGACTTCGCAGCTACCTGCTCTCCCACACCACCAATCGGGTGGACGTGGTGCTGGGGGCAAAACTGTTTCAGCACCTGCTGGCCCTCCCGATCGGCTACTTCCAGGCCCGCAGAGTAGGAGACTCGGTGGCCCGGGTGCGGGAACTGGAGAATATCCGCAACTTCCTCACCGGATCCGCCCTCACCCTGGTCATCGATCTCTTCTTCACCCTGGTCTTTCTCACGGTGATGTGGTTCTACAGCAGCACCCTCACCCTGCTGGTGCTGGCCTCTATCCCCTTTTATCTCGGTCTCTCTTTCTGGGTTACCCCCATTCTGCGCCGACGACTGGAAGAGAAGTTCAACCGGGGTGCCGACAACCAGGCCTTTCTGGTGGAATCGATCACCGGCATCGAGACCCTCAAGGCGATGGCGGTGGAACCCCAGATGCGGCGCCGTTGGGAAGAGCAGCTGGCCGGCTACGTGCAGGCCAGCTTCCGAGCCGCCAATCTGGGCAACATCGCCAACCAGAGTGCCGGATTCATCAACAAGGTGGTGGTGGTCCTCATCCTCTGGGTCGGCGCCACCCTGGTCATCGATGGCGCACTCTCGGTTGGACAGCTGATCGCCTTCAATATGCTCGCGGGTCGGGTGAGCGGCCCCATCCTGCGCCTGGTACAGCTGTGGCAGGAGTTCCAGCAGGCCGGTATCTCGGTGCGCCGGCTGGGGGACATACTGAACACCCCGGCGGAACCCGGCTACAACCCGGGGCGGGCCAGCCTTCCCGCCCTGCAGGGCAGGGTTCACTTTAATGACGTCAGTTTTCGCTACCGTCCTGACCGGCCGCAGGTATTGAGCGGCATCGAACTGAAAGTGGAGCCCGGTGAAGTAATCGGCATCGTCGGTCGCTCGGGCTCCGGCAAGAGCACACTGACCAAACTGATCCAGCGCCTCTATCAGGCGGAGAGCGGGCGGGTGCTGATAGATGGGATCGACCTGTCGCTGATCGAACCGGCCTGGCTGCGCCGTCAGATCGGTGTGGTGCTGCAGGAGGACTTTCTGTTCAACCGCTCGGTGCGGGACAATATCGCCCTGAGCAATCCCGGTGCCTCCATAGAGGAGGTGATAGCGGCAGCCCGACTCTCCGGCGCCCATGAATTCATCCTGGAACTGGCTGAGGGCTACGACACCCTGGTGGGTGAACGGGGGTGCAATCTTTCCGGCGGCCAGCGACAGCGCATCGCCATCGCCCGAGCCCTGCTGACCGACCCCAGGATTCTCATCCTGGACGAGGCCACCAGCGCCCTTGACTACGAATCCGAGCGCATGATTCAGCAGAATATGGGCCACATCTGCCGGCAGCGAACCGTATTCATCATCGCCCACCGGTTGAGCGCAGTCAGCCACTGCAACCGTATCATCGTGATCGACGGGGGACGCATCGTGGAGCAGGGCAGCCACGCCGAGTTGCTGCAGCGGGGAGGTCCCTATGCCCACCTCCACAGCCTGCAGGCCGGGGCATGAATCGCATGCGAGCCACAGAACGGGAGTTCCTGCCGGCAGCCCTCGAGCTTCAGGAGACCCCACCCTCCCCTCTGGGCCGGATTATCATCTGGGTCATCGTACTGTTCTTCCTGAGCGCGGTTACCTGGGCCTGCCTGGGTAAGAGTGACATCGTTGCCGTTGCCCGGGGTCGGGTCATTCCCGGCGGTCACAGCAAGGTGATCCAACCCCTGGAGATCGGGACCGTGCAGCAGATACTGGTCTATGAAGGCGACCGGGTAAAAGCTGGCGATCCCCTCATCCTGCTCGATCCGGAGGCCGGCATTGCGGACCGAAAACGGCTCAGCGGCGAGGTCTCCAGCCTGCGCCAGGAGATACACCGCCTGCAGATTCTGGCGCAATGGCTGGAGCAGGGTCCGGCAACGAAAGAGCAGAACGGCCTGCCGCCCCTGCAGCAACGGGTTCTGCTCAGCCAGTGGCACGCCCACCAGGCGGAGCTCACCACGCTGGAGGGCCAGCAGGCCACCCGGGGCGCAGAGCGCGAAAGCGTACGGCAGCAGGTGGCTAAATTGGAACAGATACTGCCGATCATTACCCGACGTGCCCGGAAACTGGAACAGCTGACCAGCAAAAAGTTTCTGGGGGAAGAGCAGTACCTGGAGATGGAGCAACGGCGGATCGAGACCCGCTACGATCTGGCGCACAGCCGCCAGCGGGTGGCAGAGCTGGATGCGGAGATCAAAGAGATCCAGGCGGGCCATGCCCAGACAGGAAAGGCATTCCACAACCGTATCCTGCAACAACTGCTGGAGACCAGGACACGTTATGAGGCGCTCACTCAGGAGTTGGTAAAGAGTCAGAAACGGGTCCAGGCGCTGACCCTTCGGGCGCCGGTCAACGGCGTGGTGCAACAGCTCGAGGTCCATACCATCGGGGCGGTAGTGACACCCGCACAGCAGCTGATGGTGATCGTTCCGGACAAGGGAAAAGTGGAAGTAGAGGCACTGGTGAGCAACCGTGACGTGGGCTTCGTGGAAGAGGGCCAGCGAACGGAGGTAAAGATCGATGCCTTTCCTTTTACCCGTTACGGTGTCATCGATGCCACCCTGACCAACCTCTCCGGCGATGCCATCACCGACCAGGTACAGGGACTGGTCTACAAAGCCCGCGTGATGCTGCAGCAAACCCACATTAAGATCGACGGGAGAGCCATCCCCCTCTCCCCCGGCATGACTGTCACAGTAGAGATAAAGACCGGCACACGCCGCCTGATCGAGTACTTTCTCGACCCGCTGCTGCGTTACCGGCAGGAGAGCATCAGGGAGCGCTGAAAAACGAAGCCCAACATTTCATCGCAAATTCCGTGTTGGACTTCGCAAGCTCAGCGCCAACCTGCAAACATTCCGGTCCCAGCAGGAGTAGGTCGGGCATGTCGTTTATGCCCGACGTCATTCCCCAAA
>JAUUYI010000193.1 GCA_030590525.1 Sedimenticola sp.
GCATTTATTGTCTGTCGATGTTACAAAGCGAGAACTGACCCCATATTCCCTGTACAACCACAGTTTCCGGTCTCTATCTTCGAGATAGATATCGTCCGGTCCGTCTCCCCGTGAGGTGGCATGGTAGAGGGTGCCGGCAAACTCTATGCGGAGTGGTCTGGCCATGGAGTGAGTCTACTTTCCAGTAAGGCACAATACAAGACCTGACCCCTTCTTTCGTTCGGATATAGCCAAAAAGATGGCCAATAGAATTCAAGCTTGGCACAATGCGCATCTAACCCGACCTACTCAAGTATTGTGCTGAATAGTTACTTCACTATTTTATCATTCCTTAATTATGCCTTCTGCTTCAAATCAGCTTGAGAATATCCACCACCAGCACGCGCATGAAGAACAGCAGGGCGATGGAACCGAACAGCAGATGCCCGATATCGTTTTCACCATCCTCATTACGATGGGTCAGGGCGTGGTAGGCGACGAAACCGGTCACCAGCAGAAAAATCCAGTCAATCACGAATTCATCCATGCGGGAAAAATAGCAGTTTTACAGTGACTGCACCAGCGCTTATGAACAGCATCGAACACAATACCGAACCCTTGATCAGCGGACGGATTCTCTGTGGAACCCGCACCTTCAAAGGGGTGTCACCCGACTCGATCAAGGCCCTGGTGGAAAACTCCACACTGCACCGGGTCTCCCCCGGTGAGGCCCTGTTCCGTCCCGGAGACAAATATGATCAGCAGCTCTACACCCTGGTGGAGGGCAATATCGTCATGCACCGCCCGTCGGGCAACCAGGACAGCTGCCAGCCGGGTGATTTCATCGGCCTGGCCAACTATCTGGATGACGACGACTACCACTCAGCAGCAATCGCAACCACCCGCACCACACTACTGAAGACCCGGGCAGAGGTGATGCACCGGCTGGAGCAGGATCACCCCGATCTGTTCAACAGCCTCAACCGGGTGATCGCGGCCAAGCTGCGGGAACGCAGCCCGGACCGCAGCATCACCTCCGGTGCCCTGGCACAGCCGGTCATCCGGGTGATGAAATCACCGGTCGCCTTCTGTGGTCCGGAGACCACCCTGCTGGCAGCCTTTCAGCTGATGAAGGAACGCAAGATCGGCAGCATGGTAGTGAAAGACCGGGAGGAGAAGCTGCTGGGGGTGTTGACCTACTCCGGACTGGCAGAGGTGATGCTGCTGACCGACTCCTCAGCCGAAGAGAGCATCATGAAGGCGGCCTGTGAAACCCCCCGGGTAGTGGAACCAGATACACCGCTGTGGGAAGCAGAGGAGCTGATGCAGCGCTACACCGCGAAATATCTGATCGTGGTGGAGGTGATGAAACCGATCGGTATCATCTCTCAGACCGACATCCTGCGAACCCTGATCTACCGCCCGAGCACCCTCAGCAACCGAATCAGGGGCTCTGCCACCCTCAAGGAGCTGATCGGCCACAGCAGCCAGCTGGCAAGCGCCGCCGAAGACGCCCAGGAGACCAATCACCGACCCAGCACCGCAGTCCGGCTGTTGAGCGAAACCCACCTGATGATTCAAAAGCGGGCAATAGAGCTCACCCTGGAGTGGATGGAGAGCAAGGGGTACGGCCCACCACCGGCCGATTATGCCCTGATCATCATGGGCTCGGGTGGCCGCAGGGAGATGCTGCTCAACCCGGACCAGGATAATGGCATCATTATCGAGGATGGCGGCGCAAAAGAGAACAAGCAGCAAGGCGAGTGGTTCGAGCGTTTTTGCAAGCGCGTCAACAGGAACCTGGACAAGGCAGGTTATATGCTCTGCCCGGGGGAGATAATGGCGCGCAACCCGATGTACCGGAAAAACCTTTCCCAGTGGAAGAAGCAGGTATCCCACATCATCAGCAAACCGACCGAGAAGGCGGCGCGCTGGTCCAACGTGCTGTTTGACTTCGACACCCTGTATGGCAACGATGCCCTGACCATGGAGCTGCGCCGCCACGTGCTGGCGGAGATACAGGCGAAGCCCAGACTGCTGAAACTGATGGCGGACCACGATGCAGAAGGCCGCCCGGCCATCGGCTTCTTCAACCAGCTGGTCATCACCACCAAGGACGCGCAGGGGGAGTGGATCGACATTAAGCGCAATGGCCTGCGGATCGTCAGTGATGTGGCGCGCATCTTCGCCCTGCAGAATGGGGTGGCGGTGCAGAACACCTCCGACCGGCTGAAGGCCCTGGCGCGCATCGGCAAGCTCTCGGATGACTTTACGGTGACCGTGCAGGAGGCCTACGAGGAGCTGCTCGACCTGCTGTTGAGCCACCAGATTCGGCAGGCCCGCGCCGGCAAGAAGCTGGACAAACTGATCGATCCGGAGAAACTGACACCCCAGAGCCGCGGCACCCTGCGCATGGCCATGCGGGCGGTGAAGCGTTTCCAGGACCGGCTGCAGGACGACTACGGGACGGATATTTTCTAAGATCATGGCAAGTGAACAGCTGGGCGAACTTTTCGGGCGCATCCATGCCGGTCTCAGGCGCGGTCTGAAAAGGGGGGCATTGTTGAGTGAACCCTCTATGCTGGCACTGCACCACCGGTTACGGAAGCTGAACCCGAAACAACTGACCCACCGCGCCATCAGCGAGACCCGTTTCGTGGTCATCGATACCGAAACCACAGGATTCAAGGCCTATGCCGGAGACGAGATCTGTTCCATCGCCCTGATTGAACTGCAGGGGCTGGAAGCCACTGGCAGGGAGTTCAGTACCCTGATCAACCCGGGGCGGAAGATCCCTGCCAGTTCCACCGCGATTCACCACATCAGCGATGTGGACGTAAAGGATGCACCGGTGATCGAGGAGGTACTGCTGGAGGTGGCGAACTTCATCGACGAGAGCGTCATCGTGGGACACCACATCGGCTTCGACATCCGCTTTCTCAACAGGATCCTGCAGAAAGAGCTGCTGTGCCGGCTGAAACACCCATGGCTGGACACCATGCTGCTCTACCTTGCCAGCGCCGGCCGGGTCGGCCACTACACCCTGGAGGAGGTCGCCGATTTTGCCGGGGTCGAAATCCACCAGCGCCATACCGCCCGCGGCGATGCCCAGGCATCCGCCGAGGTGTTCATGCGGCTGGCCGGAAGGCTGATCAAATTCGACAAACCCGTGCAGAAACTGATCGATCGGCAGTACGAACTAGGGCACTTCTAGGAAAATTCACATAAACAACAGGAAATAGCGCTCGATAGCGTTAAAATGAATCCCGAAGCGCTATCCCTATGGCACGCACATCCGGCTCTATCATTAAATAAGTACTAAAAGGAGATACGACATGGCCGACGAGAAGGTCTACCCGGTTCCCGCTGAATTTGCAGCCCACGCCCACATCGATGCCGACAAATATGAGGCGATGTACAACCGCTCGATCGACGATCCGGAAGGCTTCTGGAGCGACATGGCGGAGGAGTTCGTCTCCTGGTCCGGCAAGTGGAACAAGGTAGTGGACTACAGCTTCGATGCGGACGATCTGCACATCCGCTGGTTCGAGGGTGGCAAGCTGAACGTGGCCTACAACTGCCTGGACCGCCACCTGGAGAGCCGGGGTGATCAGACCGCCATCATCTGGGAGGGTGACGATCCCTCCGTGGACAAGAAGATCAGCTACCGCGAACTCCATGAACAGGTCTGCAAACTGGGCAACGTGCTCAAGGACCGGGGGGTGAAAAAGGGTGACCGGGTCTGCATCTACATGCCGATGATCCCGGAAGCCGCGGTGGCCATGCTCGCCTGCGCCCGCATTGGTGCCGTCCACTCCATCGTCTTTGGTGGTTTCTCCCCGGACTCCCTGCGCGACCGCATCCTCGACTCCGACTGTCAGACCCTGATCACCGCCGACGAAGGGGTGCGCGGCGGTAAGCCCGTACGCCTGAAGGCCAATGCGGATACCGCGCTCGCGGAGTGCCCCAACGTCCACACCTGCCTGGTGGTCAAACACACGGGCGGTAACGTGAACTGGAACGACGGCCGTGACGTCTGGTATGGGGAGCTGATGGCGGCTGCCTCCAGCGACTGCCCCCCGGAGGAGATGGATGCAGAGGACCCCCTGTTCATCCTCTACACTTCGGGTTCGACCGGCAAACCCAAAGGCGTGCTGCACACCACCGGTGGCTATCTGGTGTTCGCCGCCATGAGCCACAAATACACCTTCGACTACAAGGAGGGTGAGGTCTACTGGTGCACCGCCGACGTCGGCTGGGTCACCGGCCACACCTATATCGTCTATGGGCCGCTGGCCAACGGCGCCATCAGCCTGATGTTCGAGGGCATCCCCAATTACCCGGACGTTTCGCGTTTCTGGCAGGTGGTGGACAAACACAACGTCGCCATCTTCTACACCGCCCCTACCGCCATTCGGGCACTGATGCGCTCCGGCGCAGAGCCGGTGAAGAAGACCTCCCGCAAGTCCCTGCGTCTGCTCGGTACCGTCGGCGAACCGATCAACCCGGAAGCCTGGGAGTGGTACTACCGGGTGGTGGGTGACGCCCGCTGCCCGATCGTGGACACCTGGTGGCAGACCGAGACCGGCGGACACCTGATCACCCCCCTGGCGGGCGCCACCGACCTGAAACCCGGTTCTGCCTCCAAGCCCTTTTTCGGTGTAACCCCGGCCATCGTCGATGCCTCTGACGGCACGGTGCTGGAGGGTGCCTGTTCCGGCGCGCTGATCATCACCCAGCCCTGGCCGGGCATGATGCGCACGCTCTATGGCGATCACAAACGCTTTTTCGACACCTACTTCTCCCAGTACCCCGGAAACTATTTCACCGGTGACGGCGCCCGCCGCGACGAGGATGGTTACTACTGGATCACCGGCCGTATCGACGATGTGCTCAACGTCTCCGGCCACCGCCTGGGTACCGCCGA
>JAUUYI010000359.1 GCA_030590525.1 Sedimenticola sp.
GGTACCTGGGTGCTGTGTGACCGTTTTACCGACGCATCTTATGCCTATCAGGGTGGCGGCCGGGGGATCGGGTGGCAACGTATCCGCACCCTGGAACAGTGGCTGCAGGGTACGTTTCAGCCTGATCTCACCTTGCTGCTCGACCTGCCGGCCGCGCTGGGGCTGGAAAGGGCAGGCAGGCGCTCTGCGCCCGATCGTTTCGAGCGCGAAACGGAGCAGTTCTTCACCCGGGTAAGGGGCACCTATCTCAGGCTCGCGGAACGGGAGCCGGAGCGGATCCGAATAATCGATGCTTCACGCCCTCTGCTCAAGGTACAGGAACAGATCAGGGCAGCGATCCTGTTGAGTTTCGCGTGATGATACTGCCCTGGCAACAGGCCGACTGGAAACGAGTTCAGGAGGCGCGACGGGCAGGCAGACTGCCCCACGCGCTGCTGGTTACCGGTGCCGCTGGGCTTGAAAAAGGGGGGTTTGCCAGAAATCTGGCGGCTTCCCTGCTGTGCAGTGCCCCCGATGATGGCGGTCTGCCCTGTGGTCATTGCCGGGGATGCCATCTGTTCCAGGTGGGTACCCACCCCGACTATCTCCGGATCACACAGGAACAGCCGGGCCAGGTGATCCCCATCGATAGCATCCGGGAGTACATCAGCCGGAGTGGCCTGACCGCCCAGGCCGGTGGTTACAAGGTGGTGGTGATAGAGCCGGCCGATGCGCTCAATATGGCGGCGGCCAACAGTCTATTAAAGACCCTGGAGGAGCCGGTGGCCTGGACCTTGATCATCCTGGTCAGCAGCCGACCGGGGCAGCTGCCGGCAACCATTCGCAGCCGCTGTCAGACGATCAATATCCATCCCCCCGCAAGAGAGGCGGCCATTCAGTGGCTGGCTGGGCGTGTCGGCGGGCTGGACGCCGCTCTGCTGCTGGACCTGGCATGCGGTGCCCCGCTGCATGCAGTGAAACTGGCAGAGGAGGGCGTGTTGACGTTGCGCGGGCAATTGCTGGACGAATTTGCCGGTGTACTGGCCGGGCGTAATGATCCGGTGGTTGCGGCCGATAACTGGAACAAGCCTGAGCCAGCCCTTGTTCTGAGCTGGTGCAGCGGCTGGATAATCGATGCGTTGCGCCTGAAAGCGGCCCAGGATCCTCCGGGTTTGATCAACCCGGATCAGATAAAACGCTTGCAGGCTATTGGAAACGCGCTAGAATTCAGCGAACTGTATGAGTTGCTGGACAAGGTGTACGAAGCGATCCGGACACTGGGGTCCCAGCTCAACAGCCTGATGTTAATGGAAGGAGTACTGCTGGAGATCGCTGCAGCAGGCAAAAAATTGAAACGGAAGAAGCGATGACAGTATCCAAGGTTCCACCGGCTCGGCAAGGGATTCTCTCCCTGACCATCAAGGACAAGAATGCGCTTTACGCCGCCTACATGCAGTTTATCCAGAATGGCGGCCTGTTTATCCCCACCAACAAGAAATACAAGCTGGGTGACGAGGTCTTCATGCTGCTGACCCTGATGGAGGAGACGGAGCGGATACCTGTGGCAGGCAGGATCATCTGGATAACCCCTACCGGGGCCGAAGGCAACCGGGCTGCAGGTATCGGGGTGCAGTTCAGTGAGCAGGGGGACGGTGTTGCCAGAAACAAGATCGAGGGCTACCTGGGAGGGACGCTGCAATCCGATCGACCCACCCACACGATGTAGCGTCCGAGTGTCGTAAACGCCTGTTTACCCTTAGGGCGACGCCGTGAACCCATCCATGCACCCTGGATTGATATGCTGATTGACTCACACTGTCACCTCGATCGCCTGAACCTGGAACCCTTCGATAACGACTTTTCCCGGCTGATGTCGGCGACGGGGGAGGCGGGTGTCAGGCATATGCTCTGCGTCTCTATCGATCTGGAATCGTATCCCGGGATGATGGAGTTGGTGGAACCCTATCCGCAGGTGTCGACTTCAGTGGGCGTTCATCCCAATGATCGGGACCGTCGGGAGCCGGAACCGGAGGAGCTGACAGCATTGGCCGAGCATGGGCGCAATGTGGCCATCGGTGAAACCGGGCTCGACTACTTTCGCAGCGAAGGGGATCTGGAGTGGCAGCGGCAGCGGTTCCGAAATCATATCGCGGCTGCTCGTGCCTGCGGCAAACCCCTCGTCATTCATACCCGGGCCGCCCGGGAGGATACCATCGAGATCATGCAGGCGGAGGGTGCAAGGGATGCCGGGGGGGTGATGCACTGTTTCACTGAAGATTGGAGTATGGCAAAGAAGGCCCTGGATCTCGGGTTTTATATCTCCTTTTCCGGCATCATCACCTTTGGCAGCGCCGCAGACCTGCGGGAAGTGGCAAAAAAAGTGCCGGAGGAGCGTATTCTGATCGAAACTGATTCACCCTATCTCGCCCCGATACCCTACCGGGGAAAATCAAATCTGCCGGGCTATGTGGTGAAGGTCGCGGAGTGTATTGCCGAACTCAGGGGCTGCGGCAGTGAAAGGGTCGCCGAATTTA
>JAUUYI010000062.1 GCA_030590525.1 Sedimenticola sp.
AGAGCACTGTTCGCGGGCAAGCCCGTTCCTACAGCCAAGTAGCCAAGTAGGTCGGGCACGGTTTTTGTGCCCGACATTTTTTCTGGCGGGTAGCTTTGGGAAATGACGTCGGGCATAAACGGCATGCCCGACCTACTCCCTGTTTTGTTTATTTTCTCCGTGCCTCCGCGTCTCCGTTTTTTTCAACCCACCCATCCCCGCTTTGTCATTGCACGAGATCGACTCTCGTCAGCCGCAGTTCCGAAGGCCCTGCCCCTGGAAGCACCCCCCTAATCAGCAGTGGCAGGCCCGTCGCCGGGTCGAACACGAACTCTATCTCCCCCTCCAGCCCGATGAACTCGAACGGGTCCAGGTTTTCGTTGCCTGGATTCAGCGGTGTTGCCGTGAGCCGCACACGCTGCCCGGCGATCTCACGCACTCCCCCTCCGGGAGAGGGTAATGACTGGTCCGGAAAACCGACCTTTACCGGTTCGGTACCATCGGCGGCCAGGGTTACCCGATAGATCCCGTGCTTATTGAAGACGCAGAGTTCGAGTATGCCCCCCTGGTGCAGGCCGCTGGCAGGGATCAGGTAGAGCAGGGCCAGAGGGTCCGAGACCATCGGGCAGTCACGATGGGCCGGGGCATAGGGGTAGAAGGAGTTCTTAATCCGGCTCCAGCGCTCCGGGGGCAGCCGGGTTTCCCTGCGTCCCTTCGGCTCGGAACGTTTGCGGTATACCCCGGCCTCCGCATAGCGAAAACGCTTATAGCTGCCACTACGTCCCGGTTTGAATCGGATCCGCTGCAGCGCGGCGCCACTCTGCTCCAGCACCCAGGTCTGACCATGCCACTGCTTCCGATTGAGCAGAAGGCTGGCACTGATGTCCACGCTCAGCAGCAGCACCGCCCTGTCGCCGGATTCCAGCACCGGGCTGCCTTCTATCTCTGACCTCTGAAGCGCAGCGGAGTCTGCCTTTTTTTTCAGCCGCAACTTTACCGTAACCTCACCCAGCGAATTCGCTGCTTTCATCTCCAAACCGTTCCAGCGCAGCTTCCCGGGGTCCATCGGAGCAGCGGCCACCGGCCCCGGCAGAAACAGCAGCGCCACGATCACCGCCACAATCGCGGGGCGTGTAATTACCTTCACCATTGGCTGTATCAGCATAACCTTATACTTCCTGTCGCTGTTGAAAAATAGAGACCACTCAGAAACCGGGAGTCAGAATGGGTGCCGGCTTCTTCTCTCTTCTGTCTTCTGTCTTCTGCCTTCTGGCTTCTGGCTTCTGACTTCTGACTTCTGAGGTTACAATATCACTCCCCTAACCTGAACCGCCATACCTCTCTCCCATGTCAAAATTCCTGATCATCGCCTTCATCCTCCTCATAATCGCCGCTGGCCTCTATCTCGAGCACCGCCGCAGCAGCAACCTGGCAACCGCCGCCAACAAGCTGGACCTCACCTTCCAGGGTGACCGGAAGCATCTCCCGGAGCAGCTGAGCCGGGCCGGATTCGACCTGTTCACCCAGGGTAGCAGCAGTGTCTCCAACTGGATGGAGGGGGATGTTCAGGGGGACAGGAGAGCCATCTTCGACTACGGCTACGAGGCGCGCAGCGCTGGCGAGGGGGAGCGTGGGATACCGGTCAGCGATGACCAGCAGGGTAGGGAAAACCGTATCCAGAGTGTCATCTGGGTTCATTCGGACCGGCGGGCACTGCCGGATTTCGACCTGAGCCCCAGCGGCCTGCACCAGCGCACGGTGGCAGCGCGCTTCGGCCTCAGCCGCCTGACCTTCGACGGCGACGCCTCATTCAACCAGCGTTATCTGCTGCTGGTACGGGATGCGGACCGGGTACGTCGGCTGTTCACCCCGGAGGTGCGGCGGCAACTGCTCACCCGGCCCGGGCTGGTGATCGAGTCCCGGGGAGAGGATCTCCTCTTCTACCGCTTCCAGGAACGGCTGGGGGCGAAACAGATACCTGCCTTTCTGGAAGAGGTCGAGGGGTTGCTGCAGCTGATATCGACCCCGGAATAGCTAATTTAGGGCTCGCGAAATAATAAGTCCCTGAGTTTGGGGCGTCGAGGCGCCCGTCTGGCAAGACGCGGAAACGCAGTAATATTCATTATCTTTCAAGTTTTCGCAACGCCGCCAGACGGGATGGATCGGCGTTCCAAAACAGGGAGTTATTGTTTCGCGAGCCCTTAATCCGCAATCTCCAACTGACGCTTCTTGCCGTAGAGGTATCTCACCCAGGTGTACTCGAACGGCGAGCCCATCGCGTAGTAACGGAACTTGTTCACGTAGCGCCCATCGATCACCTTCATGGTGTAGTAGGCCACCTGGCGTTGGAGGTGACCCTCCAGCACCGGATTCATGGGATTGGTCCGGGTGCCGATCAGGGTGTCGACGAGCAGACCGCTGGTGTCGCGCAGGCTGGACGGCCCCAGCAGCGGCAGCACCAGGTAGGGCCCTGGGCCGACGCCGTAGTGGCCCAGGGTCTGCCCGAAGTCCTCAGGTCGCTTCGGCAGCTCCATGGGGGTGGCGACGTCGATCAGGCCCAGCACCCCGATGGTGCTGTTCCAGGTGAAGCGGGCAGCGGTATGCACCGCCTTTTCACCCTTCAACTGCAGTACCGCGTTGATGAAGTTGCGGATCTCATCCAGGTTGCTGAAGAAGTTGCTGACACCGGTACGGGCAACCTTCGGTGTAACGAACTCGTAACCCCTGACAACCGGCAGCAGCACATAGCGGTCCAGTCTTGCGTTGAACGTGTACATGGAACGGTTGAAGCCCATCCAGGGGTCAAGGTTCTCACTGCCGCCCAGCGGGACGATCTCTCCACTGGCTACCTTCTGCTGCAGTGCCTCATCGGTAAACAGAGGCGTCTCCGGGGGGGCGCCATCGATCGTCCGGGGGGTGGTGCTGCAGCCGCTGATCAGGGTCAGCAGAAGCAGGGCCAGCAGTGCTTGGATCCCGCGATTGCGGTTGATCTTCAACGAATTCATCGGCGGCTACTCCTGACCCTTGAAAAAATCGACCATGTAGGCCACGTTCTCTTTGTAAGCCATGTTGCCCAGATGGCCACCCCGGGGGTAGACCTTGATTCGGTCACCGAACACCCGCTTCAGATTGGCCAGATCCTCGGAATCGAGGATGATGTCGTTGGCGTTGGTCACCACGCCGATCTTCTCACTGCTCGCCAGGTACGCCTCGATCGGCTCCAGGCTCAGCTCGCGGATCAGATCGTCCCGGGTCAGCTCCGGGTACTTTGCTTTGAAATAGGGGACGAACAGGTCATCGAAGTAAGTGACGAAATCGGTCTCCCGGTGAATCACCCCGCTGTAGGTGTCCAGCTTGCTGGTGGTGGTCAGCACCACATTCTTCGGCACCACGAAACCCGCGTTGGAGACTACATCCGAGGTGAACGCCATGTTGGCGTAGAGGATCCGGAAGAAGACGCCGATCAGCGCATCGAGCCGCTCGTCTGTTGGCTTGTAGGCCTGGTAGACGTCGCGCAGAAAATCGCTGCTGGTGATATTCAGGTCACTGCCTTTGCCCTCGGCCGCCTTCTTTTTGGCGATCACCGCGAAGTGGTAGATGATCTGATCGAAGAACTCGTTGACCTTGTCCAGCCCGCCCGGGATGTTATTAACCATCGCATCGAGCTTGCTTACAGAGTTATACAGGCTCCAGGGCGGATTGATCATCAGCACCTTCTTGAAATTGAACATGGTGCGCTCTTCGTCCAGTTTGGCGACGAAGGCGGCGTTCATGCCCCCCAGGCTGTAGCCGGTGACGAAGAACTCGGTCGCCTCCACTCCATCCTGCCGTGCCACTTCCCACGCCTCCTGCATCACCCGGTAGAGATCCCGGGCATCCCACTCGGTATGCCCCGGCACACCGGTGCTGGAGGCGGTAACGATGAAGTTCTGAAAGGTGGGGGAGGAGAATGAGATGACGTGGAAACCGGCCTGGTAGAAGGCCTTCTGCATCAGCACCGAGTTGGCGTCATGATAGCCGGCACCGGTGCCGGCGATGGTAAAGATCAGGGGTGCGGGATGGTCCTGGAAGGCGGCTGAATAGCGCAGATCATCTTCGTACCAGAAGATGTCCGGCACCTCCACGCCACCGGTGGTATCCAGGTTGAGTGTACGGGAATCGATTTCATCGGGCAGTTTGGCCCGCAGATCTTCCGGGGTGCCGATGACGGTGGCCGCCGGGCCACTCTCGATCGGGTAGCCGTAGCCATCGTCGGTGACCGCCCCATCGTCGCCCGCCTGAAGCAGCGGCGCAGCGGACAGAGCCAATATGAATAGTAGCCATCTTCTCATTGGAGCGGTTCCTGTAGTCTCGTTTTCCGGCCAACCATTGGGTCAGTCCGTTACACTGCGTGCGGAGGGTACTACAACAAGAACGAAATTTCCATAAAAACAACAAAAAAAACTAAACTGTATGAAAAACACCACAAGCAGTTAACAACTCTCAATGTGACAACAAATTTTCCGACACCTGATCAAGTTTCTACCACAAAGGGCATGGATATAGCCCCGGTGATGGGCACGGCGCTTCGCACCTTTGCCCATCCTACACAAATTTTGAACAGCATCATCGTAGCTGCTTGATTTTATTATCCTCTGAATCTGTGGCCGCGTAGCGGCATGGGTCGCTATTCAGCTTTACCCATGGAGCGTAGCCATGGGTTACCCGAATCTCTTTCCAGTGCCCATATCATGATACTGGCATCGTCCGCGGTGGTGGCCAGGGTTTGCCCGTCCGGCGTGATCACTACCACACCACCGCACAGGGTGTGGGGCTGAAAACGCTTCAGGGTCTGTCCGGTGTCCGGGTCCAGAAACAGTACCGAACTGTCGGTCTGACGGCTGATGCTGGCCAGATAACTGCCATCCGGGGAGAACATTACGCTGTTGACGATGCCCTGGTGATCGGTGTCGATGGTGGTGAGTGCAGCGGTCGCCAGTTCCCAGCGAAACAGATCGAACCAGCCCGCGCCGTAGAGAAAACGCCCATCCGGGGAGAACACCAGGGTGCGGGCATCCGAGCCCGCCTTGGGGAGAACCTTCCCCTCTCCCTCCCCGAACCACAGCTTGACCTGCCCATCGGTGGCGCTCGAAGCCAGCAGAGCCCCGCCCGGGGCAATCGCCACTGCCCGCGTGGCGCCATCGTGAGTCCCGACCCTGGTCAGTGGCGCGAGTTCAGGTAGCGACCAGGTTCTGATGCTGCCATCATCGTGGCCGGTCACGATCAATGCGGCCCCGACATCCACCGCCATCACTGTTATCGGAGAATCGCTGACGGCACTGCCCAGCTCCTGTCCCCGTAGAGACCACCGCACCAGCCTGCCGTCGTATCCGCTACTCAATATTGCTCCATGCTGGAGAAAGAATAACCCGCTCACCTCTCCCCGGTGGGCCTGCCAGCGATAGCGGGCAGCGCCGGCAGGCAGGTCCCAGAGTCGGATATCCCCGGCCCAGCCCCCGGATGCCAGCAGGGAGGAGTCAGCGCTGACCGCCAGGGCGCTGCCGCCGCCATGCGCGTCCGGAATGACGACATCCGCAGGCTGATATACCCCACGGGCGCAACCTGCCAGCGACACAATCACCACAACTGCGAAAAATAACCTGGCAAAATGAAACGACATATCGATCTCTCCGGCACGATCAGGGTTCGCGAAACAATCCCACACCTTACCTTATCCACCACCCTTACAAGAGATCAGTAGACCTTTTTGCTTCGGCATCTCTTCCCATACTACTTTGTCCGCCACGAGATATAAGCTAATCTACCGAGTCTATGTATCCAGAATACTTCGGGTTGAAAGAGGCATCTTTCTCCATCACCCCGGACCCACGCTACCTGTACCTCAGCCACCAGCACCAGGAGGCCCTGGCCCACCTGCTCTACGGCGCTACCGAAGGTGGGGGGTTCGTACTCCTCACGGGTGAAGTGGGCACCGGTAAGACCACTGTTTGCCGGGCTTTTCTGGAGCAGCTGCCGGATTTCGTGGATGTCGCGCTGGTACTCAATCCGGCACTCACGGTTCAGGAACTGCTGCATACCGTGTGCGATGAACTGGGCATCGACATCCCTGCCGACGTGGGCTCCAGCAGAGTGCTGGTGGATCGGCTCAACCACTATCTGCTGCAGGCCCATGCCAAGGGCAGGCACTCGGTGCTGCTGATCGACGAGGCCCAGAACCTGAGCCCGTCGGTGCTGGAGCAGATCCGGCTGCTGACCAACCTGGAGACCCATCGGCACAAACTGCTGCAGATCTTTCTGGTCGGTCAGCCGGAATTGAGAGATGTGCTGCAGCAACCCGGGCTGCGGCAACTGGCCCAGCGAATCACCGCCCGCTACCATCTGCGACCGCTCTCTTCGGCTGAGACCGGCGACTATATCCGCCACCGCCTGGCCGTGGCCGGCGTCAGCCGTCGCCTGTTCAAACCGGCAGCACTGCGTCGTATCCACCACCTGACCGGCGGCATACCCCGCCTCATCAATATCCTGTGCGACCGGACACTGCTCGGGGCCTACGTGACCCAGCGAAAGATCGTCGACAACAGGATAGTCAATCGAGCCTTTCGCGAACTCAGCGGAGAGCATGCCACATTGAAACGGCGATCGCGACTGCATCCGTCGTGGCTGATACTGCTGTTTACGATACTGGCTACCGGGGCCGGCCGGCTGGGTGACAACAACGACTGGAAGGTGAAACTGCCCACACTTACCCAGGACCAACCGAAACCAGATGCCATACCGGACAAGAAAGGTCCAATCATCCGTACGGGTTCTGATACCCTGGCTGAGACAGGGGGGCCAGCTACCCCTCCGCCTCCACCCCCGGAACCGGTTTCCCAGCCGGTGGCGCAAGTGGCCGCAGAGCCCATACCCATACCCGCTGAACCGGCTGCCGCTCCAACCATACAACCGGGACCAGAGATAGCTTCGCCCGCCTCCCCACCCCCAATAGAAGAGGCGATCATGGATCGACAAACGGCCATGGCCAGACTGGCCGCACACTGGGAGATATCGCCTCCGCCCCCGGAGTCAACCAATCCGTGTGGTCTCACCGAACAACAGGGGGTACGCTGCCGCCAGGGCAGGGGCAGCTGGGACGATATCCGTGCCTACGACCGTCCAATGTTGATAGAACTATCCACCGAAACGGGGAAAAAGGGTTATGGAGTGCTGGTGGGCATCGGCCCGACCCGTGCCCTGCTGGAAACGGGCTCGGCACAGACCGAGCTTCCGCTGCGGCAACTGAAGCGCTACTGGAAGGGTCGATTCATTATGCTCTGGCGCCCCCCCCCAGGCGGCGATACCCTGGTCGGCCCGGGCTCTCCCGCCGCATATGTAGACTGGCTCAGGCGAACGCTGGCCAGGACGGGAGCCCGACTGGACGGTGATGAAGGCAGCACCTCACCCACACTATTCGACCCGGCCTTGAGCCGGGCCGTCAGGGCATTTCAACAGCGCCATGGCCTGAAGATGGACGGACTGGCCGGACCCGAGACCCTGATTCAACTGAACAATGCGGCTAACCTGCCAAACATCCCCCGCCTGGAAAAAACGGGATGACAACTGAGGTTCCTGCGAAATACCCCCTCTCCCCCCGGGAAAGGAAATTCAGGCATTTTGCAAGAATCCCAACCGACGGAACATTATTTCTGAAAACCAGCAGATGTCCTACATACTCGAAGCGCTGAAAAAATCGCAGCAGGAACGGGAACTTGAGAAGGTCCCCACACTCGCAACAGTGATTCCCGCCAGTGCCGGAAAAACGGGCGAGACCAACCGGCTGTTGCCCCTTGCCCTGCTGCTGGCCGTCCTGGCAATACTGCTCGCACTCTACGCCGTCCTGGGAGGGTATTTCACCACCCAGAACGCGGGGGACCAACCCTCCAGTGCCCCAGCCCCCCTCATCCCGACCCAGCCAGCCGCACCACCTCCCACTGCCATAGCTACCACCCCGCCTCTGCCCCAGCCTACCCCCGCACAGAGGCAGCAGGGTAGCGACAAAAATGGCCCGGAGACCAATCCACAGCAGCACTCAAAAAAGAGCGGCGCCCCCTTCCCATCCCCGGCAGAGACAGCGCCTGCTGGAGAGCGCCTGGAAACAGCTCGGCCAACTGCCGCCGAACTGAGACAGGAACTGCGCGAAGTACAGCGGATGCTGGAGCAGAAGGAAGCGGTCTCCGCCACCCCTCCCAAAGGCAAATCGTTAGCCGTGGAGCCCACCCCCCCCCCGGGAGAGCCAATGGCTGAAAGCAGTGGTCACAACCTGGGCTCGGCACAGACACTCCCGGATGCTGTGCAACAGCGTCTGCCGCAGCGGCGCATGAGCGTACTCTCCTACGCCGAAGACCCGGCAAAGCGTTTCATCATCCTCAATTCTGAAAAGGTCAACGAGGGTAATACCGGCAGAGACGGGCTGACGGTGGTAACGATCCAGCCGGAGGGGGCCGTACTCAGTTTCGAGGGCCACCTGTTTTTCCAACCTCTGTAGCCCACGATCATAATTGACAGTTCTCAATGCGGCAGGCTGATTTATAACGTAGTGTTTTGCTTGGTTTTGAACGGGGCTTCAGCATATGGATCGATTCACACGCAACTACTCTATTTTCCTTGCCGTCCTGGTCCTGCTGCTGCTGGGGTGGGGGCTCTATGAAGACCCGGCGGTATCCGAGCTCAATGACCGACTGGAGGCAGACCCTGAAGTCTCAGCCTATCCCTACCCGTTCCGGGTCCTGAGCGTGGAGAACGGCATCGCCAGCATGCAGACCCCCCGTTCCAGCGCATTCCCTGTGATCCAGATGCTCGGCCTGCTCTACCCTCAGTTGGCTGGGCGCCCCCAGGATGACAAGGAGCTGATGGCCGCTCAGGAGGTACTGGCCAGCGCCCAAAAGCGCTCCGCTGCCATCGTCCTGGAATCGCCTGAGGTAAAGCGCATACACTGGGTGCTGGATAAAGACTGGCTGACCCAACACGGGGTACAGGTGGGGCTGGGGCGTTAGGGCGAGCCCTTAGGGGTTGTCCAACAATAACTTCCC
>JAUUYI010000111.1 GCA_030590525.1 Sedimenticola sp.
CGGCCTTGCCAGATCGTTTGTTGCCGTTTGTGCCGCAGTGATTTCAATGGCGGAAGCTTCCGCGCAACAGAGCATCGACGCGTGAAGTGCGATTTGACGAGCATCCACCTCGTCGAGTAATCATCGTCGTCCTCCGTCAGCGTCCAGATGCAGTGCAGGTGATCAGGCAACAGCACAAAGGCATCGATTGAAAACGGATGCCGTTGCTTGACCGCACGAAAAGCCGACCGCAAGAGTTGGACGTTTTCCGGTTCGCATAAAAACCGCCGCCTCCGGTAGGTCACAACGGTAAAAAAACAGGTCGCACCTGCTGTTTTCGAGCGGCGATAGCGCATCTGTTGATGTTACCAAGAAAAATGTCGGGCACAAAAAACGTGCCCGACCTACCCGGCTGCCAAGCAGGGTCCAGATACAGGCGTAGGTCGGGCATGCTGTTTATGCCCGACGTTTTCCGATTCGCATAAAAACCGCCGCCTTCGGTAGGTCACAACGGTGAAAAACAGGTCGCACCGGGTGTTTTCGAGCGGCGATAGCGCATCAGGTGATGTTACCGAGAAGAGATGTCGGGCACAAAAAACGTGCCCGACCTACCCAGCTGCCAAGCAGGGTCCAGATACAGGCGTAGGTCGGGCATGTCGTTTATGCCCGACTTCATTTTGATTCATAATGATTTGGCGGAGAGGCAGGGATTCGAACCCTGGGAACTCATAAGAGTTCACTTGATTTCGAGTCAAGCCCGTTCGGCCACTCCGGCACCTCTCCAATCGGGATTCCACTGCTATTGCGACAGAGTGCCGGACAAGACCCGCCAGACTGAACTACAATAGATCGGTGATTCTACACTATCAGGGCTTATCAACTAGCCCTTTATTTCAGAATTCTGGTCTTTATATGGCCATACGCCTGCTGATCACCTTGATACTCTCGACCCTGTTGTTTGGATGCAGCATACCCAAGCCACTGGTGGAGCGTATCAAGGAGAAGGGGGTACTGCTGGTAGCCACCCGCAACAGCCCGACCACCTATTATGAGGGCAGAAACGGCCTCCGCGGTATGGAGTATGAACTGGTCACCCGATTCGCCAGGTCGCTGGGGGTGAAGGCCCGCTTCATCATTCCTGACTCCCTCGAAGAGATACTCCCCATGGTGGTGGGTGGTGAGGTGGATTTCGCCGCAGCAGGGCTTACCGTTACTCCCCATCGGGAGCAGCTGGCCCGCTTCGGCCCCGGCTATCAGAAGATCACTCAGCAACTGGTCTACCGGGGCGGAAGCCGGCGCCCGAAAACCGTTGCCGATACCATCGGTGGCACTCTGGAGGTGATTGCGGGCAGCGTCCAGGAGGAGACACTGCAGCAGCTGAAACGGGAGACCACGGAGCTGCTTTGGGTTGCCCAAAAGAATAGCGACAGTGAGGAACTGCTCTACCTGGTAAGAGAGCAGATGATCGATTACACGATTGCCGATTCCAACGTGGTCGCCCTCTGCCGTCGCTTCTATCCCGAGTTGAAGGTGGCTTTCGATCTCACCAGACCCCTTCCCCTGGCCTGGGCCTTTCCGCATGCAGAGGACAGCAGCCTGTTCAATGCCGCCCGTGACTTCCTGGAGCAATTGCGCAAGGATGGGACGCTGGAACAGCTGATCGAACGCTACTATGGCTACACGGAGAAACTTGGCTTCGTGGATACCCGTACCTTCAGGCGACATATCGCCACGCGTCTGCCGGCACTGATGCCTTTCTTCAAAAAGGCGGCGGAGAAGAGCGGGATCGAATGGCAGCTACTGGCCGCCATCGGCTATCAGGAGTCGCACTGGAACCCCAGTGCGGTCTCGCCCACTGGAGTAAAGGGTGTAATGATGCTGACCAAAGGGACTGCCAGGCAGCTTGGTATAAGGGACCGGCAGGATCCGGAGCAGAGCATTCTCGGGGGTGCCCGTTATCTGCTGGTAGTAGAGAAAAAAATCCCTGAACGTATCAGCAAACCGGATCGGCTGTGGTTTACACTGGCGGGCTACAATATCGGTTTCGGCCACCTGGAGGATGCCCGCATCCTGACCCAGCGCGCCGGAGGTGACCCGGACAAATGGGCAGAGGTAAAAAAACAGCTGCCCCTGCTCAGCCAGGAGAAGTTTTACAAGACAGTGAAACATGGATTTGCCCGGGGGCGGGAACCGGTAAGCTATGTGGATAATATCCGCAGCTACTACGATCTGCTGATCTGGGCAAATCGCGCGCAGGAACCGACACCGACGGTAGAGAGCGAGGTACTGATTACTATACCGGCGGTTTTATAACTCAACTTTCGGAGTTCAAACAATATAAAAGGTTGAATCAGGCCGTCCCTTCTCTGTGAGGGAGAAGGATAGGATGAGGGGGACTCAACAAATCAAAGTGTTAGCTGTTCAAATCGTAACTTCTCAATAAGTCCAGGCAAGAAATTAAAATGTAGGGTGTATCAAGCGGAGCGGATACACCAGGCTACGGAGTGTTGGTGGATCCGTCGCTGCGCTCCTTGATCCACCCTACCCCACCCTACCCGTTTGCCCCGGGTTATTGAGAAGTTACTTCAGATCCCCTCACCCCAGCCCTCTCCCTGAGGGAGAGGGGGCTATGAACTCCGAAGCTCGAGTTATAACCGGCGATCCAGCTCACGTCCAGATATGCTCATAGATATTGAGATAGTCCCTTCCCGGGTTATTCCAGGATAGATCCTGATTCATGCCATTGGTTCTCAGCTGGCGGAAGTATTCCGGATACCGATGCCAGAGACCGATACCACGACTCAAAGCAGATTCCAGGCCCTCAGTCGTGAGTTCACTGAAGACAAAACCGTTGCGCTGCTCAAAAGGGACATCAGAGTAGTTGGCATCAAAAACCGTGTCTGCCAGCCCGCCGGTATTGCGCACAACGGGGACCGTCCCATAACGCATGGCTATCATCTGAGTGAGACCACAAGGCTCATAGACGCTGGGAATCACAAGCATGTCAGCCCCCGCGTAGATTTGATGAGAGAGCTCTTCGTCATAACCAATCTCAAAGTGGCAATCCGGGTTGTCGTTGAGATAATGCTTGAGGCCCCAGAAGGCGGCATTCAACTCCTCTTCTGCGGCAGACCCCAGAAGTACGAACTGAGCGTGATTGGCCAGGGAATAGAATGCGGCATGACGTATCAGATCCGCCCCCTTTTGCCGGTCCAGGCGACTGACCACGGCAACGATGGGTTTGAACACATCATTGATCATCAGGCGCTGTCGGAGCGCCTTTTTATCTCCAACCTTCCCACTAAGGGCAGTCGAGCTGTAATTGGCGCTGATCTGGGTATCGGTCTCCGGATTCCAGACATTGTAATCAATTCCATTGAGCACACCCCCCACCTTGTCTGCATGCAGGTTGAGCGTATCCTGCAGACCCTCCCCCAGTTCAGTATGGCGTATCTCTTCCGAGTAGCGGGGTGATACCGTGGTGACAAAATTCGCATAAACGATGCCACCTTTCATTAGATTGATGGCGTTAGCGTGGGTAGGGTCGAGCAGCTTCTGCGGAGTCATCACAGCGACCGGGTCGAGACCCACCTGGCGCAGTATATGCTCGCCGGTCACGCCCTGATGACCTACGTTGTGCAGGGTATAGCAGACCCGCGATTTATCCATTCCCTGGCGCTCATAGATCTCATACAGCAGCACTGGAACCAACCCTGCCTGCCAGTCGTGGCAATGGATGACATCCGGATGCTTACCGCTCTTGAGCATGAATTCGAGGACGGCCCGCGAAAAGAAAGCGAAGCGTTCTGCGTCATCGCTCTCGCCATAAAATCTGCCGCGCTCAAAAAAACGCTCCGTTGAATTCGGTTTGACAAAGAAACATTTCAGCTCATCCACGACACCAGAATAGATGTCACAGTGAATCCATTCGTCGTGGAAGGGGACCCGGAGATCACTGTATGATTTTTGCAGGTCGAAGATCCGATCGTATTTCATGCAGTCATACATGGGAAGAATAAGCTCTACCGTCACACCGCGGATGGCCAGTTCGCGGGACAGCCCATGCACCACATCACCAAGCCCCCCCACCTTGGCTACCGGGGCACATTCAGGGCTTACCATGACGACAAACATGCGCTTATTACTCCTGACTTCTGAAACAGCGAAAATCAAACTGTGGAAAGATGGCGTCCATCTGTTCCAGGGACTGAAGATACCGGGTATCTATAAGGCCATCGGCTATCGATTTTTCGAGATAATGAAAACGGGCCAGAAGATCGCGCACCCGTTGCTCGGCATAAGCGGTGGTAGTGCCTGATTTCAGTATGAACGGCCAGTCCGATGCCTGCGCCAGCAACAGCGAACGCCCGGCCTGCTGCAAGGCGCGATATGTCAGTGTTCCGGGTTTTTCGTCGGCATACTTACTTGCCAGCTGCTGCATGCTGTGGGCAGCACGGTGCAGGTGCGGATAAATCCAATCGTTGTGCTCGTTAAGCCAATAGGCGTTGTAGCCCAACTCCCCCCAGGAAGAAGCTGAAGGCTGGGCAGACTGCAGCTTCGGATGCCGCCGTAGATAATCAAACGGCGTGATCATCTCGATCTCATCCTGTTGACTGATTTTCGTTATCAACTTTTCCAGCCATTGAGGACCCTCGTACCACCAATGACCAAACAGCTCTGCATCGTATGGCGCAATCAGGATCGGAGGCCGCTCCATGCGCATACCCAACTCTCTGACTGAATGCAGCTGCTTATCCAGAAAATCCTGAGCATGGATATCGACCATTGCCCTGGCTCTGGCCGGTTCATAGGGCTGCTTGTAGCGCCCCTGGTTGGTGACTCGAAAATATTTTATGCCCGTGTGTGTACGTGATACACCTTTGGGCAGGAACGGTTCAAGCTCTTCAGCGGGACGATCAAAGCCGATATCGCGATGGAATTCACGATACCAGCTATCTCCCGGGTAGCCCTCGTCGGCGCTCCATACCTGCCTGGAGCTATCCGAGTCACGCCCAAAGGCAGCCACCCCGTTAGCACAGGCCAGTGGTGCAGCGGTACCATGCCAGGGCCGTTGGCTGGCGTGTGTCACGCCATGGGTATCCAGTATAAAATACCGAAACCCTTGTTCTGAGAGTGAATCTTCCAGGCCCGGATAATAGCCGCATTCCGGCAGCCAGATTCCCGGGGCCGGCTGCCCAAAGGTTTGTTCATGGTAATCTGCTGCTGTTGCCAGTTGAGCCCGGATAGCACCTGGCTCGGTACGCAGTAGTGGAAGGAAACCGTGGGTTGCCGCTGTCGTTATTATCTCCAGACAGCCTGCTTGCTGTAGTCGCTTGAAGGGTGTGACTAAATCACACTGGTAGTCATTCTGGTAGATCCCGGCAATCGCTTCAAACAGTGCCAGATAATTGGCTGCCATGGCCTGGGTGCGATTATCCGGGTGTTTTCGGCGGCTCTCCTTCCGGGCCAGTTCGATCAGTCGACCCAGGTGCTTCAAATAGCGTTGCTGCAGCAGCTCATCCTGCAGCATGGCGATCAGGGTGGGCGACAGGGAGAGTGTCAAACGAAACGCAATACCCGCTTTCTGCAGGCGCTCAAACGCCTGTAACAAAGGGATGTAAGTCTCGGTGATGGCCTCGAACAGCCAGTTCTCCTCGAGAAACACCTCATGTTCTGGATGGCGGACATAAGGGAGGTGGGCATGCAACAACAACCCGAGATAACCGCGGCTCATTATTTCTCTCGACTGGCAGCCAGGAGCAGGTCAACGAGTTCCAATGTGCTTGCGGGTAATTTTTGCCGCAAGGAGAAACTGCCATCTTCTTGAACCGGGATAGAGAGACCAGATAATACAAACTGGCTGTTTGGACGACCGCGGCCACGAATGAGCAGATCCATCTGCAGATCCTGGTCCGGTTCACCCCCGGTGGAAAAACTGGAGAGAGGCTGCGGGCCAGGCGGGGTTACGCTGACACGCGTGTCCAATGATGTTTCAGACTTCAGCGTGTTCAGCGTGTGGCTGCGGCCAACCCCCTGCCCCGTCATCTCCCCGGGTGTTGTCTCCACTGCCGTTGTTGCCATTGGCCAGGGGGACATAAAGAGCGTATCCCGACCGACCTCCGCGCCTTTCAGGTCAGCGACTAAAAAGAGCGGGTAGTGACCCAGCTCGAGTATATGCTTCGTGTTCTCTGCGGGAGCGTCAGGGGGAGAGGCTAAGCGGGCATGCCGCTGCAGGTCACCGTCGTGATCCGTGCTGGCAGGATCTATAGACTCCGGGGGCCGCATCGGATCCGGAAACAGGGGAGAGAGTCGGGTCCCACCGCCCTCCAGGGTCGAGTCCACTGGTTGTGACTCATCTGCCTGCCAGGGTCGCTGCTGCCCGGCAATTGCAAATCCGCTGCCCTCCGTGTCGGCAGAGGCTTGCTGGAAAAATGTTTCAGCCCCGGGTGTCAGAGTCAGAACCCGGGTCCCCGGGGCGGTGGAGTATCCTGCCCGAGGCAGCTCCACCGTATTCGACCTGGCCAGGTCGATCAGAAATCCTTCTCGAGTCCTGATACCCAGCTCTGCCACATAGCGTCTGGCATCCTTCCACACCTCGACATACTGGTTGCTGGAGCTCTTCGAGATCTCGACGTCGAATGCCTGCGGGGGGCTGTCGTGCCTGGGGCCCGCATCCGTCAGATCATGAAAACGAAGCACGAGAGTAACTTCTTTATCTTTGATCTGGCGCGTGGCCGCTTCCAGATCCCAGGGGGTGATATGCCAGTAAGCATGCAGCTGATGGGGAGAGATCTCCATCAGTACCAGGTTTGTTTCCTCGATCGGCTGAGGAA
>JAUUYI010000084.1 GCA_030590525.1 Sedimenticola sp.
AAAAATATTGATACCCAGGCGATAATTGGACCCTCACGGCAAGTTCTGCCCATCGACCGCGCAAAAAATGACAGGATTAACAGGATTGCTCAAGATTCACAGGTCTTTCGTACAATGTATTCCTGTAAATCCTGAAAATCATGTTAATCCTGTCTAATTATGGAGATGATTTTGAGTGGAAATGGAGAGGTCTGGACTGAGGAAAATTTCTTGTGGATTCAAAGATCAAGCGAGGGCTCGTCGTCCTGGTGAGAAATGCGGGCTAGACCCTGATTCCAAAAGGATGTATCGGCAGACGTTCCATAAACTCAACAGACTCAAATTTACCTTCTGATACCGCTTGCAGTATCATTGCGTGCTGTGAAACATTGGGGAACGACGTTTCAAGAAAACCGCGCCACCGCCGAAATACCCTCAAAGAAACAGAAAAGAAACAGGGTCATCACAAAGGAATTATCTCATGCTGGATCTGAACGAAGTACGTATCGGGGTGCTTGGCCTCGGTTATGTGGGTCTGCCACTGGCGGTAGAGTTCGGGCGCAATATACCCACCATCGGGCTGGATATAAACCCGGCCCGCATCGAGGAGCTCAAGGCTGGAAGGGACAGTTCGCTGGAAGTCGAACCAGAGGAGTTGGCCAAAGCTGATCGGCTTGAGTTCACCCATGACCCGGATGATCTCCGACAGTGCAACGTCTATATCGTAACCGTCCCAACCCCAATCGACGAGTACAAGAGCCCGGACCTCTCCCCGCTGATTGGGGCCAGCCGTATGCTGGGCGACCTGCTGCAGCGGGGAGACGTAGCAATTTTCGAATCCACTGTCTATCCGGGAGCCACTGAAGAGGTGTGTGTGCCGATCATGGAGGAACTCTCTGGCTTGAAGTTCAATCAGGATTTCTTCGCCGGTTACAGTCCCGAGCGGATCAACCCGGGCGACAAGGAGCACCGGGTTACCAATATCAGGAAGGTGACATCCGGCTCCACTCCGGAGGTGGCAGATTTCGTCGACGCCCTTTACCGGAAGGTGATTGTCGCAGGAACCCACAAAGCAAGCAGCATCAAGGTGGCGGAAGCAGCCAAGGTGATCGAAAATACCCAGAGAGATGTCAATATCGCCCTGATCAACGAACTGGCTCTCATCTTCAACCGCCTCGGGATCGATACCCTGGAGGTATTGGAGGCAGCTGGCAGCAAATGGAACTTCCTCCCATTCCGGCCTGGCCTGGTGGGTGGACACTGTATCGGCGTCGACCCCTATTACTTGACCTACAAGGCCCAGGCCATCGGTTACCACCCGGAAATCATCCTTGCCGGGCGCCGTATCAACGATGGTATGGGCGCCTACGTCGTGGGTGAAGTGGTAAAGCTGATGGTGAAGAAAAAACTGCAGGTTGCAGATAGTCGAGTGTTGATCATGGGGCTCACCTTTAAGGAAAACTGCCCCGATCTGCGTAATACCCGGGTGGTGGATATGGTGGCCGAACTGGAGAGCTATGACGCTCAGGTCGATATCTACGATCCCTGGGTCGATCCTGCAGAGGCAAAGCGAGAATACGGCATAGACCCCATACCCTCCCCCCAGCAGGGTAGCTATGACGCCGTGCTGCTGGCAGTTTCACACCAGCAGTTCGTGGCCATGGGTGCAGCCCGGATCCGTGCCCTGTGCAAACCCAGCGGCATCCTCTACGACGTCAAACTCCTTCTGAAGGCGGACGAGTCGGATGGGAGGCTTTGACGAAGTCACTCCCTCTTCAGCTCCCCCCAAACTGCCCGATCAGGCGTGGCAGGAACCGCCCCAGTTCCAGGCTCATCAGGGCAAAATCGGCATCGAATCGGGCTGCAGCATCATCTGCCGACACCTCGGCCGCCTCCTCCTGGATTACTTCGAGAAACCGGAGCCGTTTGATAGCGAACTCGTCGGTCAACAGCAGGCTGAGCCGTTCATGCCACTCCAGGGCAATCTTTACCACCTGCTTGCCGGCCTTGATGTGCACCTGGATCTCTTCGCTCTGCAGATCCTGATGGCTGCAGCGTACCACCGCCCTCTCCTCCGATGGATCCCTCAACTCACACTCCTCCAGGGGCTGAAACTCTTCCGGCGGCAATTTCCCCTGTAACCAGGCCGTCATCACCGATGCGGGGGCCTCTTCCACCTCCAGCGGCCGTAGCGGCAGGGTTCCCAGGGTCTCTCGTAACAGCGTTATCAGCTCTTCGGCCCTTTTCGCGCTGGCCTCATCCACCAGCAGCCAGTCGTTGCGGGTGTCGATATAGGCGTAGACCCGGGTGGATTTAATGAAGGCCCTGGGTAGCAGGTCCTGAATGATCTCATCCTTTATCTCGCCCTTTTCGCGGCGTCCTGCCCGGCGTCCCTCCCTCTCCTCCAGGTCGGCCACCTTCTCTTCCAACTGCTCCCGAACCACCGATGAGGGCACCAGACGCTCTTCACGACGGGCACAGATCATGATGCACCCACCCGTTGCATGGGTAAGCTGGCTTCCATGACGGCCCAACGGCTGATCCCACCCGATAGTGGATGTCTCCAGACTGCCACAGGCCCTCGCTGCCCGCTCCAGAAGGCGATCGTGCAGCACCTCTGGCGTATATTTGAACGAGCCGGTCAAACGGTAGATCTGAAGATTTTTGAACCACATATGGGTCTGCTCCAAAAAGTGCAGCATTATGGCAGCGAATGGCAAAAATTTCCTCCCCGATTGGTCTGTTCAGCGGACTTGATTTTCATCGTTGTCGTACACATAGTTATATCAACCAGCAGAACGTACCTGACTCGGGTTTGTTATCCGGGGGTGGTCGTGTAGCGAGGGCTCGTCGTCCAGGCGGAAAATGTGTGCTGGACAGGGGCTCAAGAGGCGGGAAAATGACACAGATAAAATACCCGGCGGTGGCAGGAATGTTCTATCCAGCCGATCCGGATGAGCTGAGGGGAGAGATCCGGCAGTTTCTCTCCACTGCGCGACATGGGGTGGTACCACCACCGAAGGCTCTGATCGCACCACATGCCGGTTATATCTATTCGGGTCCTGTCGCTGCCAGCGCCTATGCCCAGCTCGATCAGGAAGCAGACCGTATATCCCGTGTGATCATACTGGCGCCGGCCCACCGTATGGGCTTTCGCGGGATAGCCCGCAGCAGTGCGTCGCTGTTTCGTACCCCGCTGGGTGATATCGAGGTGGACCATAAGGCGATGGCCCTGATCAAAGATCTTTCGCAGGTTCAATTGCTGGACGCCGCCTTCGAGGGGGAACACAGTATCGAAGTGCATCTCCCATTCCTGCAGGAAACCCTAGGCACGTTTCGCATCGTACCGCTGTTGGTCAGCGAGGCCTGCCCGGAAGAGGTGGAACAGGTGCTGGAGCAGTTGTGGGGTGGGGAGGAGACGCTGATCGTGATCAGCTCTGACCTGAGCCACTACCTGGACTACGATACGGCTCGCAAAATGGACAGTGAGGCCACCCATGCGATCGAGACCTTGAATCCCGGGGAACTCACTTACCACCATGCCTGCGGCAGGACCCCGGTGGGTGGGCTTCTGCTGGCCGCCCGGCGTCACCACCTCAAACCATCGACCCTCGATCTCCGAAACTCAGGGGATACAGCAGGTCCCCGCAACCAGGTAGTTGGTTATGGCGCTTACGCATTCTCCTGAGCAGCCCGGTTCCATCTCCCGACCTGAACGCCACACGCTGCTGGAACTGGCGGAGGCATCCATCAGACACGGCCTGAAGAGAGGGCGATCATCCACGGTCGATCCACTCACTTATCCGACTAAGCTGCAGGCGCGACAGGCCTGTTTCGTCACCCTCGAGAGGAACGGCAACCTGAGAGGCTGTATCGGCCACCTGGAGGCGATTCAGCCTTTGGTGCAGGATGTGGTGGAAAATGCCTTTGCCGCTGCCTTTCGTGACCCCCGGTTTCCACCATTATCCGAGGCCGAGATGGTCGGCCTGGAAATCCATATCTCGGTACTGACCCCGGCCACGCCCCTGGAATTTTCATCGGAACAGGATCTTTTCAGCCGCATCCGGCCGGGAATTGACGGGCTGATCCTCGAGGAGAGGGAACACCGTGGCACTTTCCTGCCGTCCGTCTGGGAATCGCTCCCGAATCCCGGAAATTTCATCCAGCAACTCAAGCTGAAGGCCGGCCTGCCAGCAGATTACTGGTCAAATACGCTCCGGATCTTTCGCTATCAGACCGAATCTTTCTCACGGGATGATCTGTAAGTCGTCAGGCTATATCTACCCTTTACCCATATCTTTTAAAATTCACACGAAGACGCGGAGGCACGGAGAAAATAAGCAAAAACAGGGAGTAGGTCGGGCATGCTGTTTATGCCCGACGTCATTTCCCAAAGCAACCAGCCAGAAAAAATGTCGGGCACAAAAACCGTGCCCGACCTACCTGGCTACGGGCAAGCAAAGTCGCATCCTCCGAAGCCCTTTGTTTTTTCAGCGATTTTTCCTTCGTGTCCCCGTGCCTTCGTGTGAGACATTTTTTTATACCAAAATGTGGGTAAAGGGCAGGGCTAAATACATCAGCCACATGGACGCTAAAACTATAATCGTATCGTTCCACTTCTCGTGCGCGCCCCTGACTCCATGGACATAACCAGCCTCATCAGCATGCCACGTCTCACAGTGGAGACGATTCGCAGTGAAGCGCTCAACAAGCTTCTGCCAGGCCAGATATTGAATGCCAGGGTGCTGTCGGCCACCCATGGCAGTCAGGTGAGACTCAATATTCAGGGCAATGAGGTGCGCGCCCATACCGGGATACAGATGGCCGCCGGGGAGAGACTGCTGTTATCGGTCGTCCGAGCGGGCAATCCGATGCAGATGAGGGTAATACGTGGCACGCCGGAATCTCTGGTGCAGTCCAGAGCATTTCGTAGCGCCCTGCCCCGGCAGGCTCCGCTGCACCAACTGCTCAACCGGCTTACGGAACATGCCACCACTGCCCGGCAATCCGGGGAGAGGGTCCGGGAATCCGTTCTCTCCTCTGAGTCGACCGGAACTCCCTCCCGACTGCCTGTTCAAACCCCTCTAGGGCCCTCAGGCCCGGTGCGGATGGATACAGAGCTCTCCCGGATCACCCAGCGTATTCTCAATCAGGTACTGCGAGGGAGCGAATCGCTGACGCCTGTCCGCCTGCGAATGATGTTTGAACAATCCGGTCTGTTCCTCGAAGCCCGACTGGCCACCGGCCAGGGTCTCCAGAGCGATCTCAAGGCCGGCCTGCTGCAACTGCAGTCACAACTGCTCGCACGCCTGGGGGCAGAGGCACCGGATGGAGGCAGTAAGAGTGTCCGGCAGGAACCTCCATCACCCACCTCCCCCAGCATGCGATTTCTATCTGATATGTTGTCACAAACTGAGGGCAGTCTGGCGCGGCTGCTGCTGAATCAACTCGCCTCTCTGCCGGCAGATGAGGGTGGCAAACAGGTATGGCAGTTCGAATTACCGATCCAGCTGTCACAACAGATGAATGGTTTCAGGCTGCAGATAAGCCGTGATGAGCAGCGGCAACCGGGACAGCAGGAGGGCAGCTGGGCAGTCCGGATCGATTTCGACCTGGCAGGACTGGGGCCGGTCAGCAGTCGGCTGGTGCTGAATGGCAACCGGATCTCCAGCCATTTCGACACTCAGGATGAGGGGGCACGCAGGCGTATCGAGCAGGCACTGCCGGTACTGGAACAGGCTTTCAGTCGCGCTGGCTTCGAGGTCGGTCATTTGACGGCACGCCAGGATGATCGAGTGATGATGGAATCACCCTTACCCAGGCTCCCTTTTCCACTGCTGGACGAGCAGGCATGAGCAGAAGCGACAAAGAATCTGAGCTGGCAGTCGCCCTGTTGTACGATGGGGAGAATACCCCCCGAATCACCGCCAAGGGTCGCGGGAGCGTTGCCCGGGAGATTCTGGAACTGGCCGCCAGGCAGGGGGTCCCGCTGGAGAACGATCCGGAACTGGCGGCAATCCTGGCACAGATCCCATTGGGCGACGAGATCCCGGAGTCCCTCTACCGGGCCATCGCCGAGGTGATCGCCTTCGCCTATATGGTCTCAGGCAAACGTCCGGGTCAGAAGGCAGAGGACAGAAAACAGAATGACAGAATGACAGAATGACAGGCCGTGGAATTTTTCGGGGCCCGCCGCAATCTCATTCTGTCCTCTGTCCTCTGTCCTCTGATTCACCGCACGCGCTGGTTGTGGTCGTCTGTCTCTTTCTGCTCCCGGCTCTCCGCCTGCTTGTGCTCCGAGTCCTGATAACGGGCTATCACCTTGCCCATCACCTGGGTGCGCATATGCTTGTGCTGCCACTTCTGCTTGCACTCCGAGCACTCACTCAGGGTAGTGGATACGATCTTCTCCTGCGCTTGAATCGCCCGTTCCAGTTTACCTAGAAAGGCCCGATACTCCTGCAGCTGAGTGGCCGAGATTCCAGACTGTGCTGCATCCTGGAAACGTGCAAGATACTCTTTGTGAAACTGTTTGAGCTCATCCAGTTTCGACTCCTGCTGCTGCATCCTGTGCCGAGAGCTGCCAAGCGCCCTGGCCGCTTCCTGTTCCCGGGATGCGACCACCCGCTGTACCGGCTGAAATCTCTTCGATGAGACCAAAATCCATACTCCTGTTCAATCTACTGGCCATTGGAGCCAGTTACTAGTACAGCGCCGCATAAGCAGCGATGAAGAATATGTTGGGTTACGGCGCGCTCATAATCTGGTGATAACTTGAAATATCAGCGAGATGCGCGCCTAACCCAACCTACATTATATTCACGGGCACTTGCGCGGTTCCGTACTAGAATATGTTGGGTTACGGCGCGCTCATAATCCGATTATAACTCGAAATATCAGCAAGATGCGCGCCTAACTCAACCTACATTATATTCACGGGCACTTGTGCGGTTCCGTACTAGTGGCTCGGGACGAGGCCCGTTTCCAGCTGTTGCGGAAACAGGGCCATCAACTCCTGCAGGCTCTGGGACAACGGAACCGGTGTATCGATCTCTTGCCGCAGAAACGCCTCCAGAGAGGGCATCGCCTCGATCGCTGCGTCGATACGCTCGTCTGATCCCCGCTCATAGGCACCGACGGCAATCAGATCCTGATTCTGGCGATAGAGCGAGTAGAGATACTTGAAACTCCTGGCGGCCTGCTGGTGCTCCGCGTTGGTGATATCGGTCATGGCACGGCTGACGGATGCTTCGATATCGATCGCAGGATAGTGCCCGCTATCCGCCAGCTGACGCGACAGGACCACATGCCCATCCAGGATGGCCCGGGCGGCGTCCGCGATCGGATCATTCTGATCGTCCCCCTCTGCCAGCACCGTATAAAAGGCAGTGATTGACCCCCCGCCCTGGTCACCATTGCCCGCCCGTTCCACCAATTGCGGCAGCTTGGAGAACACCGAGGGTGGGTATCCCTTGGTGGCTGGTGGCTCATGAATGGCCAGGCCGATCTCCCGCTGTGCCTGGGCAAAGCGGGTGAGCGAGTCCATCAACAGCAGCACCTGCTTGCCCTGATCCCTGAAGTGCTCTGCAATACTGGTTGCGAGCATAGCGCCGTGCATACGTCGCAGCGGTGGATTATCCGCGGGAACCGCCACCACTACCGCCCGGGAGAGCCCACGCTCTCCCAGGATATTCTGTACGAATTCCTTCACCTCCCGGCCACGTTCTCCGATCAGACCAACAACGGTGATATCTGCGTTGGTGTAGCGGGTCATCATGCCCAACAGCACACTCTTGCCCACACCGGAACCGGCAAACAGTCCCAGACGTTGTCCCCTGCCCACACTCAACAGGGCGTTGATGGCGCGCACCCCGACATCCAGCGGTTCCCGGATCGGCGTACGAAAGAGCGGATTGAAGCTCTTGCCAGTCAGGGGTCGCCGTTCTGCCGTATGTATCGGGCCCTTTCCGTCCAGAGGCCGGCCGGC
>JAUUYI010000059.1 GCA_030590525.1 Sedimenticola sp.
AATGGGGAAAAGCCATCCTGATTACCTACGTGTCTAAGTTATGCTCCAAGGCAAGGGGCAGCCTGGACGCCGTAGGGGGGATAAGCGTAGCGCATCCACCCTTCTGGGCGTTGCAGCATGTGGTCAGACCATGGGTGGATGCGGCGCGCATAAGTGTCGTGCAAAACGAAAGTTCCGTGTGCGCGCCTTATCCCCCCTACGAAATTGCCCCGAAATATTGAGAATTTACGGCGAAAATGGCTTGAAAACCAGCTTAGACATGTAGGTAATCAGGAAAGCCATTGAGAAACCATTGAGGAGGCTGAAATGGACGACATGACAGTGATCACCCGGTATCGGATATCCGTTTTGCGCCGGACTGGGATGGAGTGCTGGAAGGGGTACGGGCCGCTGCCCAGACATCCACGCGCTTCACCCCCGCCCGCTTCAAGGTTCGGGCCAGTTCAGCGACGGTGGACCCGGTGGTTACTACATCGTCCACCAGGGCCACATGTCTGGCCTGGATCTTGCCGGTGATCTGAAAGGCGCCCGAAATATTGCTGTGGCGCCCTTCCAAGGCCTGATCGACCTGAGGCGCGGTGTTTTTGTGGCGCCGACAGCTGAAGGGAGTGACCGGGATACCCAGGCGGCGCTCCAGCGGACGCGCCAGTTCCAGTGCCTGATTATAGCCCCGGCTGCGCAGGCGCGTGGGGTGCAGGGGAATCGGAATGATGAGTTCCGGCACATCATCCGCCAGCATTCGTTCCAGATAATCCGCCATCAGCCTGGAGAGGAGGCGCCCGTAGCCTAGTTTTCCGTGGAACTTGAGACCACCGACCAGCAGATCCAGTGGCGGCTGATAGAGCAGGGGGGTGAGGCAGCGATCGAATGCAGGAGGGTGCTGGCGACAGGCGCCGCACCGCTGGGTGGCGGGCGCCCCGGCAGGGAGTGGCAGCGCACAGCGGGGGCAGGCGTTATGGTTGTGCGGTAGTTCCTGACGGCAGGCCTGGCACAGGTCGAAGCCGTCCGCACCCTCTGCGCCACAGAGCAGGCAACGCGCTGGATAGAGTCCGTCCTGAATCCATTTTATACAATTGTAAACCATTGAGATCCTTCTCAGTTGACATATGGACTCCTGTCCAAGATTATGCGGCAGCATTATATTCGATATCTGATCATTGTTCAGCCGATCCATGGGCCGTGGTGGTCATGGCGTATTTTACAAGAACCCCGACAGGAGAGTGCCTTTGAATCCCAGCGACCCCATCCAGCGACATGACTGGGCCCTGGCGGAGATCGAGTCTCTGCTGGGCCTCCCCTTCAATGACCTCGTGTTTCGTGCCCAGGCCACCCACCGGGAACACTTTGACCCCAATCAGGTGCAGGTCAGTACCCTGCTCAGTATCAAGACCGGTGCCTGCTCCGAGGACTGTGGCTACTGTTCCCAGAGTGCCAGTCACAGCACCAGCCTGGAGAAGGAGAGGCTGTTGCCGGTGGCTGAGGTGGTGAAAACGGCGCGCTCAGCCCGGGAGAAGGGGGCCACCCGGTTCTGCATGGGCGCGGCCTGGCGCAACCCGACTGACAGGAATCTGGAGCGGGTGATCGAGATGATCCAGGAGGTCCACGCCCTCGGCATGGAGACCTGCGTTACGCTGGGCATGCTCACCGCTGAACAGAGTCGGCGCCTGAAGCAGGCCGGGCTGGATTATTACAACCACAATCTGGACACCTCCCCGGAGTTTTACGGTAACGTCATCTCTACGCGCACCTTTCAGGACCGGCTGGAGACCCTGGGGTACGTCCGGGAGCAGGGAATAAATATCTGTAGTGGCGGCATACTCGGTATGGGCGAGTCCCGGCGCGACCGGGCCTCCATGTTGCGGGAACTGGCCAATCTGCCCAAACATCCGGAGTCGGTACCGATCAATCTGCTGGTGCAGGTGGAGGGGACGCCTCTGTTCGGTATCGATGAGCTGGATCCGTTCGAGTTCATCCGCACCATCGCCGTTGCCCGCATCCTGATGCCCGCCTCTCATGTTCGGCTCTCAGCCGGTCGCAGCCAGATGAACGATGAGATGCAGGCGCTCTGCTTTCTGGCCGGTGCCAACTCCATTTTCTACGGGGAGCGGCTGCTGACCACCGACAATCCGGAAGCGGAGCGGGACCTGAAACTGTTTCAGCGTCTGGGCATTCAGTTTGAAGAGAGCAGGGAGCTTCAGGCGACCGAGGCCAGTTGCCGGCATCGGCAGGCTCCCAGGAACGATGAAATCTCTACAGCCTGAGCTGGAGCGGCGCAGCAAGGAATATCTCTATCGCCGGCGCCGGGTGGTGGAAAGTCCCCAGGGGCCTGTGTTGAGCGTGGATGGCCGGCAGATGCTGGCCTTCTGCAGTAACGATTATCTGGGGCTGGCCAACCATCCGGAGGTGGTCGCTGCCCTGCAGCGTGGCGCGGAACAATACGGAGCGGGCAGCGGGGCCGCCCATCTGGTGACCGGGCACAGCCAGGCACATCATGCCCTGGAGGAGGAACTGGCTGCGTTTACCGGGCGCCCGAGGGCATTACTCTTCTCCTCCGGTTATCAGGCCAATCTGGGGGTGATCGGGGCGCTGCTGGGGCGTGGCGATCTGCTCTGCGAGGACCGCCTCAATCACGCCTCCCTGGTCGAAGGGGGGCTGCTCTCCCGTGCCCGGATGCGCCGTTTTCCCCATCGGGACATGGCTGCGCTGGGGAGGGTGCTGTCCAAGTCGGGGCATGGGGATTGCCTGGTGGCCACCGACGGTCTCTTTAGCATGGATGGTGATCTGGCGCCGCTGCCGGAGATGGCCCGGCTGTGTAATGAGCGAGGGGCCTGGTTGCTGGTGGACGATGCCCATGGTCTGGGTGTGCTGGGCCGGGGGGGGCGCGGTACCATCGACCACTTTGGGCTCGGGGTGGAATCGGTACCGATCCTGATGGGGACCCTGGGCAAGGCATTCGGCACCTCGGGTGCCTTTGTCGCTGGTTCAGAGGCATTGATCGAGACCCTGATCCAACAGGCACGCAGTTATATCTATACCACGGCGTCACCCCCCGCGCTGGCAGAGGCGACCCGCGCCAGCCTGCGGCTGGTGCAGGCGGCAGACGATCGGCGCCAGTGGCTTCGGGAACTGATCGCCCTGTTCCGGGCGGGGGCCGAGGCCCTGGGTCTGCCCCTGATGCCGTCGGAGACACCGATCCAGCCACTTTTAGCAGGCACCTCGGCACGGGCATTGGCGTGGGGCGCTGCCCTGGAGCAGCAGGGGATTCTGGTGAGCGCCATACGGCCGCCCACCGTGCCCGAGGGGAGCGCCCGGTTACGGATCACCCTCTCCGCCGCCCATAGCCGGCAGCAGGTCGAGCGGCTGCTGGGAGCGATGGAAGCGTTGTCATTGGGGGACGAGTGAGTCTCTCTCATCAGGTCATGGGAAGTGGCCCGGATCTGGTGCTGCTGCACGGCTGGGGGATGAACAGTGCCGTGTGGGCGGCAGTGCTGCCGCGCCTTGCCGGAAACTACCGGGTGTGGAGCATGGATTTGCCCGGGCACGGGGGCAGCGGGTATGACCCCTGCACTTCCGCGTTGTCGGCCTGGGCATCCGCCTGCCTGGCGGTGGCGCCGGAGCGCGCGGCCTGGGTCGGCTGGTCCCTGGGTGGGCAGATTGCGCTCCAGTGCGCGCTGCAGGAACCTCAGCGGGTGGAGCGCCTGCTACTGATTGCGAGCACACCCTGTTTCGTGCAGAAGACGGGGTGGCCTCATGCAATGGACCCCCACACCCTGCAACTGTTTGCCCGGACGCTACAGCGTGATCCGAGGCAGACCCTCTCCCGGTTTCTCTCTCTCCAGGTCAAGGGGGACGAAGCGGCGAGGGAGACCCTGCGTCAGTTGCGCCGGGAGGTGGCCAGGCGGCCGACACCCGATTCCCTGGCGCTGCAGCACGGGCTGAGGCTGCTGCTGACGGTGGATCTGCGGGAGCAGTTGGGGCATCTGGAATGCCCCCTGCGGTGGCTGCTGGGGGAGCGGGACAGTCTAATCCCCGCCGCTGTCAGGGGCGACCTGGTGTCTGCCGGCGGGGTAGGGGCAGATATCCTGCCGGGCGCCGCGCATGTCCCTTTTCTTTCGCATGCCAGCCAGTGCCTCCGGTGGCTGGAAACAGAACTGGAAAGGCAGTATGAATCACGCCCCGCCTGAGATCGACAAGCAACAGAGCCGCATTGCCTTCTCCCGGGCGGCGGCACGGTACGACGAGGTGGCCGTGCTACAGCGGGAGATCGGACAGCGCATGATCGAGCGTCTGGATCTGATCCGGTTCCAGCCCGGAACTGTACTGGATCTGGGGTCGGGGACCGGATTCGCCACGGCGGCTCTCGGCCGGCGCTATCGCAAGGCGCAGGTCATCGCCCTCGATTTTGCCTTTCCCATGCTGCTCAAGGTCCGCAGCCGGGGCAGCTGGCGTTACCGTCCCCGCTGCCTCTGCGCCGATTTGGAACGCCTGCCGCTGGTGGATCGGAGCATCGATCTAATCTACTCCAACGCGGCATTGCAGTGGAGTAACGACCTGGAACGGACCTTCTCGGAGCTGTTGCGGGTACTGAAGCCGGGCGGGCTGCTGCTGTTCAGTACCTTTGGCCCGGACACCCTGAAAGAGCTGCGTGCCGCCTGGTCGGCGGTAGATGGCTACACCCATGTGAGCCGGTTTCCGGATATGCACGATGTGGGGGATGCGTTGTTGCGTTGCCGCTTCGCCGACCCGGTGATGGACGTGGACAGGATGACCCTGACCTACAACGAGGTGGCGGGGCTGATGCGTGATCTGAAGTTGTTGGGGGCCCACAACGTCACCCGCGCCCGGCCCCGGGGCCTGACCGGCAGAGGGCGCCTGCAGGCGATGCAGCAGGCCTACGAAGAGTTTCGATGCGATGGGCTGTTACCCGCCAGTTACGAAGTGGTTTACGGTCACGCCTGGGCGCCGTTGAGCCAGACCACCAGTGTCTGCGTACCTTTTGATGTATCCCCCTTGAAATGAATACCCGTGGCTACTTTGTTACGGGCACAGATACCGATTGCGGCAAGACCGAAGTCACCCTGGGCCTGATGCATCTGCTCCAGGCCCGAGGGTATCGGGTGCTGGGGATGAAACCGGTCGCAGCCGGGGCGGAGCTGGGGGGGGAAGGGCTGTGCAATCGGGATGCATTGCGAATCCAGGCCCTGGCATCGCGGCAGATGGCGTACCGACTGGTCAACCCCTGGGTCTTTGAGCCTGCCGTGGCGCCCCATCTTGCCGCGGCCCGGGTGGGGGTGGAGATCGGTTTCCCGCAGATCCGGCAGGCGTTCCGGATATTGGCGGGGCGATCGGATCGCCTGTTGGTGGAGGGCGCCGGCGGCTGGCAGGTGCCCCTGGGAAGAGGGCGCTCGATGGCCGATCTGGCGGTCATGCTGGAGTTGCCGGTGATCCTGGTGGTTGGTCTGAGGCTGGGTTGTATCAACCATGCGCTGCTCACCTGCGATGCCATCCTCGCCAGTGGTCTTCCGCTGGCGGGCTGGGTGGCCAACCAGGTGGATCCCGGAATGCGGGAGCTGGCGGGCAACCTGAAGACCCTCAGGGAGCGGATTTCCGCACCCCTGATCGGGGTGGTTCCCTGGCTGGAGCGGCCGGCTCCGGAAGCCATTGCCGCCTGTCTGACGCTGGCGGAGTTTCAGGATATGTAGTAATTAGCGAACTATGCCGCTACGCGGCCACAAATCAGGGAGTAACAAAATCAATCAGTTACGATTAATGTTATTCAAAATTTGTGTAGGATGGGCAAAGGCGCGAAGCGCCGTGCCCATCACCGGTGTAGGCACCGCAGCTTTTGATGGGCACGCTTCGCTTTGCCCATCCTACGATTCTATTCAGCATGCTTTGGAATTTAGCACTAAGTCGCTGGTATTGGCTGTTTCTGGAGAAAATGTCGGCGGCAGGGACGACCATGGAAAGAGCTGAACAGTTACAACAGGGGAACCTTTCGGAAGTTGGATCGCACCCATTCTGTCTTCTGTCTTCTGTCCCCTGTCCCCTGTCCTCTGTTATGCTCCCGTTCATTCGCGACTGAATACCAACTGCGCCGGGTCAGCCGGTGCCGGATGCCGATAAAGATATGATAAAAGAGAGTCTCAATAATACTAACGTTGCTGCCGAGCGAGCGCTGATCTCGCCGGCAGAGCTCAAACGACGTCTTCCCAACCCGGCGCGGGGTGAGGAGACGGTCCGGACCGGCCGTCAGGTCATTCGGAGCATCCTGAAGGGATCGGATCCCCGTTTCCTGGTGGTGGTCGGCCCCTGCTCCATCCATGACCTGGATGCCGCCAAAGAGTATGCCCTCCGACTGAAACAGCTGCACGAAGATCTGGGCGACACCCTGTTCAGTGTGGTGCGCATCTATTTCGAGAAACCACGCACCACCGTAGGCTGGAAGGGATTGATCAACGACCCGCGGATGGATGGCTCGTTCGACATCGAGGCGGGGCTGCACCAGGCACGGGAGCTGCTGCTGTGGCTGGCCGACCTGGGTCTGCCAGTGGCGACGGAGGCGCTGGATCCCATCAGCCCTCAGTATCTGGCGGATCTGTTCTCCTGGTCTGCCATTGGTGCCCGCACTACGGAGTCGCAGACCCATCGGGAGATGGCATCGGGTCTCTCCATGCCAGTAGGGTTCAAGAATGGCACTGACGGGGGGTTGACGGTAGCGATCAACGCCCTGCAGTCAGCATCACGCCCCCACAGTTTTCTGGGCATCAACCAGGCGGGACAGGTGTCGGAGATCAAGACCAAGGGGAATGTCTGTGGTCATATCATCCTGCGGGGCGGCAGTGACCTGCCCAACTATGACTCAGTGCATGTGGCCCTGTGCGAAGAGTCGCTGATCAAGGCCGGGCTGCCGGTGAACATCATGATCGACTGTAGCCACGGAAACTCCAATAAGCAGTTCGATCTGCAGCCTCTGGTGGCGGAGAATGTCGCGAATCAGGTGCTGGCGGGGAATCGTTCCATCATGGGGGTGATGCTGGAGAGTAATCTCCATGCGGGTAACCAGTCGATCCCTGAAGACCTTTCTCAATTGCAGTACGGGATTTCGGTTACAGATGCCTGCATCGGTTGGGAGACCACAGAAACGGTGCTGCGGGAGATGGCAGAAAAGCTGAAGCTGGCGTTGCCAGGGCGGGTGAATTCCAAGAGATAAAAAAAGGCCGTCAAAATAAAGTGACGGCCATAAATAAAGGAGGAGTTAGACTCGCAACAGAATCGGTTCAATAACAGACCACCATCGCAGAGCCTGTGGAGATTAGACCACGTCAGCGCCATAAGCCGCATTGATAATTCGCAATCCCCCCTGTTTTGATCGTAGGGGTGTAAGAGGCCTGCTGCCCGGGTGCAATTTCCGGGTTAATCCTCCTTCAGTATTTCAGGTCCTCGTTGCGGAACGGGCGCTTTGGCTTCGCCCCCAGCACGTTACGCAGGATGTCGTTCAGAGTGGCCGGATCGTTGTCGAAACCGCCGTGGGAGGTGGCGGCAGTGCGTACCTTTACGCCCGACACACCCTGGCTGTAGACGAACTCCAGTCTGCCCGGGGCCGCATTCAATAACGGCTGGTTATAGCGCTGTATCCCGAGAATGGGCGCCGGTGTCTTCTCCTCGAAGGCCCGGGAGACCAGGTAGAGCAGGGATTTACGGTATATCCTGGCCACATTGTCGTCCTGCTCCAACCGGGAGTTCAGATTGTAGATGGTCATGCGATCGATGCCGAACGAGGTACTACCCGTGAGCAGATGGCGATAGTGGCTCTTGAACAGATCGACCGTGGTGGCCGGCGCCATCAGGCTACAACTTCGAACGCGCAGACCCGGTGACAGCCCCTCCAGGGCCTTCAGCAGATGGGCCATGAGGATTGCGCCCGTGCTGTGTCCCGCCAGGTGGATATTGGGTGCCACTCCCCTCCTGGTATAGGCATCGATGAAGGCGCTAATTATGCTCAGGCCCGCACCACCCGGATCGAAGGGGCTGCTTGCCCCCGACTTCATCTCCCGCCACAGGGCCCGGCCCGGCACTCGGGTGGCCCGTTCCAGGAGTTTATCGGTCCAGTCGGTGAAGCCGGCAACCCGCTCCTCCGCTCTCTTCTTTTTGCTGAATACCACATCCTTTATCTCTTCCAGCAGGCCGGTGTCGTACATGATGTGATAGGGATAGATGCCGTTGGCCTTGAAAACAGGGCGCATGGCACTGATCCGGGTGGCCGAGTCCTTGGGGCTGTTGAGGCCGCCGTGGGCATACAGCAGCAGGTGTTTGTATTTCCGGCTTCTGGCGACCAGTTCGGCAGTCTGAGAGGTATCACTTTCGCTACTCCAGTAGCGGCCGGTCTGGTGAAAATGGCCGTCGTCCAGGTGCACGAAGTGGCCGGCGATCTCACCCCGCGTGGGGCTGCGGCCGAGCTGCCTGGGATCGTCCAGCAGGGCGGAATACTGGTTGGGCGGGTTGTTCCATATCTGCGGGGTGGGGAGGGCGAGTCGAAACACCCAGGCATCACGAATATTCTCCTTCCAGTCTTCGTAGCGCCACAGGGCTACCCCATTGTTCCCCCAGCTTTTGCCCCAGGAGTTCTGCACCAGGAAGCCTGCACCGGTGTAGCCGATAATAGCGAAGGCGTGACCGCCGATCGTGTCAGAGCGGAAGGGGATCTCGCCTCTCTTCACCGCCCGGGTTTCCCATCCAGGATGCACCCGGGCGGAGACGAAGATGGCCCTCACCTCGTTCAGCGCGGCATGAAAATCCGAGATACGGTGACGCAGGCGGAAAAAAGTACCCAGGGTGTTCTTCCGGGCCTGTTTGGCCCGGTGGATGGTCAACTCCCCCGGGTTGGACGGATTGTAACGCCACTCGGTCTCGCGGCAGACACCCATGGCATACCAGCCCCGAATGGCGCCGCGACAGCTGGAGCCGGAGTACGTCTCACCCGGCCACTCATCGTAGCGTCGAGCCATCTCATAGAGCATGCGCGGGCTGACATTGTAATGGTTGCCGCGTTGGTGATTGAGAAGATTGATGACAGCGGTCAGGCCAAAGCCGGTGCAGGCACCTTCACTGCCCTGATCCAGGATGTGCAGATTGGCGGGTCGCCGCAGATAGGGTTTCAGCTGGATCAAGGCCGGCTGATAGATGAAATCACGAAAATCCGGGGTGTCCGGGGTGGCGGTCAGCTGGTATTTTCCAAGCGTTGAAAAGCGGGTGTCTGCCATCGGTGACTCCTGTCAGTGTCTGC